>NZ_JBFAXX010000025.1:0-112373 GCF_040680995.1 Kitasatospora sp. NPDC051914 | reverse complement strand
ATGTGCGGGTGCGGGGGCACCTGCATGCCGGGTTCGCCGGCGATGTCGTCCGGGCCGTAGTGGTCGACGAAGCACCAGGCACCGACCATCCGCCGCCCGAGCGTGGGCAGCAGCCGGCGTACGACGGTGGATTCGCCGAGCGGCACCAGGCGGCCGGTCAGCAGTTGCTTGACCGGCCCCTCGGAGGCCTCGCCGCCGCAGCGGGCGGCCGTCGGGCGGAGGTCGAGGTTGCTCATGCCGCGAGTATCCCCCGCGCACGCGCCGTCGGCCGTGAGCCGCGGCCGCCCGGCGGCGGGCTGTTCGGGGCTCGTCCCGGGCCGGGCCCGGCCGCCGGGCGGGGGCCGCTCAGGACTGCCGGGCGAGGGCCTGCCCGAGGAAGGCGGTGGCGTCCGGCAGCACGCGCCGCCAGAAGCCGTCGGTGTGGGCGCCGCGCGGGAAGTGCGTCTCCGCGGCCCGGTCGGCGAGCGTCCGGGCGGCCGGGCAGAACGGGTCCTCGGTGCCGCACCAGACGGCGAGCCGCCGGGTCAGCGGGCGGTCCAGGTGGCGCAGCGGCTCGTGTTCCAGCCAGTCGGCCTCGTCCTGGAACGCGTCGAGCGGGCGGGCCACACCCCAGGAGGTGAACAGGGCCGGGCTGAGCAGGGCCGCTGCGGCGAGGCCTCCGTTGCGGGCGCGGGCGTACTGCAGGGCGCCGGAGCCGCCCATGGAGATGCCGAGGACACCGGTGGGCGCGGCGAGGCCGCGGGCGGCGAGCCAGCCCGGGACCTCGTCGAGCAGCATCGCCATCGGGTCGCCGGTGCCACGGCGGCGGTGCCAGTAGCTGGCGTCGCCGCCGTCCACGGCGACCAGGTGGAAGGGCGGCACGCCCCTGCCGGTGGCGGCGGCCAGGAACTGCGGCAGCCCCAGCTCGAGCAGGCCGGCCGCCGAGCCGCCGCGGCCGTGCAGTGCCAGGCAGACCGGCAGCCTGCCGGGGTCGGCGGTTCCGGGCGGGGTGAGGATGCTCAGCTGGACGCGGGTGCCGCGGGCCGCCGAGGCGAGGTGCTCGGTGCGGACGGGCCCGGGGGTGACGGCCGGCACGGTGCCGTCCGGGCCGGTCATGCCGACGGCACGGCGCAGTCGGGGCCCGCCCGGCAGGACGTCCTCGATCATGGCGCCGCCGACGGCTGCGGTGCCGACGCCGGCCACCAGCAGCGCGCGCAGGAACCTGCGGCGGCCGGTGCCGGTCTCGGCAGGGCCGGGATCCGGCGTGTCCGTGTCGGACGGCTCGGCCTGCACCGTCCGGCGGGCCCTGCGGGACTGCGGCGGCACCGTCCCGGTCGGCGCCGGCGCCTCGGTCGTCCGCTCGTCCCCGCTCTCCCCCAAGGCCCCTCCCCCGGTCGATCTTGGGCCCCTACTCTACGGGTCGTCAGATCCGCCCAGGGCCCAAGGTCCTCATCCGCAGTCGGGCAGCCCGTGGGGGCGCCGAGGTGTTCCCCGCGCCCCTGTGGGCTGCCCCGGTGGCCTCGCCTAGTGGCGGCAGGCCCACGGGGCGGTGGCGGTGGCTGCCTCGGCCTGGGCGCGGAGGGCGCGGACGGCCTCCGCCGGGTCGTCCGCGTTGTAGACGGCGGAGCCGGCCACGAAGACGTCGGCGCCGGCCTCGGCGCAGCGCTCGATGGTGGACGTGGCGACGCCGCCGTCGACCTGCAGCCACAGGTCGAGGCCGTGCTTGGAGATCAGCTCCCGGGTGCGGCGGATCTTGGGCAGCATGATGTCCAGGAAGGCCTGGCCTCCGAAGCCGGGCTCCACGGTCATGATGAGGACCATGTCGAGCTCGGGCAGCAGGTCCTCGTAGGGCTCGATCGGGGTCGCGGGGCGCAGGGCCATGGCGGCGCGGGCGCCCTTGGCGCGGATCTCGCGGGCCAGCCGGACGGGCGCGGTGGCGGCCTCCACGTGGAAGGTCACGGAGCCGGCGCCGGCCTCGACGTACTGCGGGGCCCAGCGGTCGGGCTGCTCGATCATCAGGTGGCAGTCGAGCGGGGTGTCGGTGGCCCTGGCGAGGGACTCGACGATCGGCACGCCCAGCGTGAGGTTGGGGACGAAGTGGTTGTCCATCACGTCCACGTGCAGCCAGTCCGCGCCGCGGACGGCCTCGGCCTCGTCCGCCAGGCGGGCGAAGTCGGCGGAGAGGATGCTGGGGTTGATCTGCGCCATATCCGGGTACCTTCACAGCTCGGTGCGGGCGGTCGTCTGCGGCCACCTCCTCCCATCATCCCGTGAAGCGGTGGCCGGAGGGGAACGCCGGGGTGCCGGGTGACCCGCATCACAGCAGGACCGGATCGATGCAGGACTCGCAAGGGGGGCGCGGCAGCAGTGTGCGCCTCGGCCCGCACCGGGAGCCCGCCGGCTCCAGAGAGGCTGTCCGTCAGTGGCTGAACACGTCCATCCCGCCCGTGCCCTGTGGTGGCTCTTCGAGCCCGTGCACGCACTCACCTACTTCTCGCCCGAGGGCCGGGCCGCCTACGAGGCGGTCGGCCTGCGCGGCTACTGGCGCGGGTACTTCGGCGGCCGTTCGGCGCCGCTCGGCCCGGTGGACCCGGCCCCGGTGGTCGCCGCGTTCTTCAACTTCGCCCCGGCGATGGTCGAGCGCGCGCTGCCGGACATCTGGCACCGTGCTTCCCCGGACGCCGCCCTGGAGGCCCGTCTTGCAGGTGCGACCGCCGCGCTGGAGCGCGTCCTGGAGACGGTGAAGCCCGATCTGGTCGACCGCTCGGTGGAGCTGCTGGAGCGCGCCGTCGACGGCCTGGACTGTTCCGGCCGCGTGCTGGCCGCCGCCAATGCGGTGCTGCCCCGCCCGGAGGGCAGGTTCGGCCGGCTCTGGCAGGCGACGACGGTGCTGCGCGAGCACCGCGGGGACGGCCATGTCGCCGCCCTGGTCTCCGAGGGCCTGGACGGCTGCGAGGCGCTCGTCCTGCGCTGTGCCCTGGACACCCGCCGCGAGGTGCTGCAGCCGCACCGCGGCTGGACGGACGAGCAGTGGCAGGCCGCCACGGACCGCCTGGTCGAGCGCGGCTGGCTGCAGTACGGCGGTGCGATCACCGCCGAGGGCCGCTCGCGGCACCGGGCGCTGGAGGCGGTGACCGACCTGGCCGCCGCCCGGGTGTGGGACGGCTTCCACCGCGCCGAACTCGACGAACTGGCGACCGCGTTGCGCCCGGTCTCCACCGCCTGCCGGGCCGAGCTGCCGCAGTTCAACCCGATCGGCCTGCCCACGGCGAGCTGAGCGCCGTTCAGAGGGCGGCGGGTGCGGTCCGGGCTGCGCGGGCCGTCCACCGGCCGTCGTGGCGGGCGATGCTGATGGGGTGTCCGAAGCAGGCGCTGATCAGTTCGGTGGTGATGACCTCGTCGACCGGGCCGGCCGCCACGCAGGCGCCCTCGCGGAGCAGCAGGGCGTGGGTGGTGGTCTCCGGCAGCTCCTCCAGGTGGTGGGTGACCAGCACGGTGGCGAGCTGCGGGTGGCGGCGGCGCAGCAGGTCGAGGCTGCCGAGCAGGAGTTCGCGGGCGGTGAGGTCGAGGCCGGTGGCGGGCTCGTCGAGCAACAGCAGGCGGGGCTGCGGCATGAGTGCCCGGGCGATGAGGACGCGGCCGCGCTCGCCCTGGGAGAGGGTGGTCCACGGGTCGTCGGCGCGTTCGGCCATGCCCATGGTGTCCAGCAGGTGGTCGGCGTGCGCGACCTGGTCCGCGGTGGGGTGCCGGCGGGGTTCGGGTTCGATGCTGTTGGTGAGGCCGGTCAGCACCACGGTGCGGACGGGGAGCGGTGAGCGCAGCGGGTGGCGGGGGTTGACGTGCCCGAGGTGGGTGCGCAGGGCCCGGATGTCGACCCGGCCGAGCCTTCGGCCGAGGACGTGGACCTCGCCGTGGGTGGGGTGGGAGACCGCGCCGAGCAGGGCGAGCAGGGTGGACTTGCCGGCGCCGTTGGCGCCGAGCAGTGCCCAGTGCTGGCCGGCCTCGACGGTGAGGGAGACGTCCCGGAGCAGGTGGCGTCCGTCGCGCACCACGTCCACGGACCGGGTGCGCAGCAGGGGTGCGTCGGTCAGTGGTTCGGCGCTGGTCACGGCGGTCTCCCGGGTGTTCGCGGTGCGGGCGCCGGCCGTGCCCGCGGCGCGGCCACGCCAGCAGTGCGCGGGCTGCGGCGGCCGGGATGCTCACGGTACGGACGACCCGCGCCGGTTCCCGGCCGTGCGGTACGGCTACTCGGTGCGGCGCGGGGTGGGCGGGCCGAGCAGGATGCCGCGGCCGGCGTAGAACCGTTCGAGGTCGTCCCACGGCACCCGGGCGTGCTGCTGCGACTCGCCGGGGAAGCCGGAGGGGTTGTGGATGAACAGGGCCTCGTCGTCGGCGCCGACGGCGAGCACCAGGTGCCCGCCGGTGCGGGGCGGGGCGGGTTCGAGGAGGCGGATCGAGGGGTGGACGGAGATCACCGGGAGCCGTCCGCCGGCGAGGTGGCTGCGCAGTTCCTCGGCGGGGAGCGGTGCCCGGGCGTCCGCGTACAGGCCCCAGCGCTCGCGGACGTAGGCGGCGAACGGGCCGTGGATGAGCCCGTCGAGCCGCCCGTCGGGGTGCCGGACGTACGCGCCGGCCTCCCGGCTCTCCTCGGCGAGCCGGACGATCGGCGGGGCCACGCCCCACCAGTGGTCGAGGGCCATCCGCAGGCAGGCCATGCCGCAGGCGCGCCAGGACCAGTAGGCGTACTCGGCCGGGTCGGGCGCGCCGGACTCCTCCCAGCGCGGGTCGTCCTCCGCGAGGAGGGTGCCGTCGAGGATGTCCGGGACGAGCTCGGGGGATTCCCACTGCGCGTAGTAGGGAACCGGGTGGCTGATCGGCTGCACAATGATCATTCTGACGCACCCGGGCAGCGGCCGCCTCGGGTGCGGGCCCGGACGCGCATGCGCGCAGGCAGACCCCCATGGTGCGCCTGCGGCCTTCCGCGCTCCGGCGCCCTGCCCCGGCCGGCTCCCCCGGGCCCTCAGACGATGCCCGCGCCGCGCAGCAGCCAGCGGTTGGTGCGGCCGACCAGGCCTGCGCGGTCGAGGACGCCGACCACCTTGGCGGCCATCTCGGTCTTGGCTGCCCGCCAGTGCGGGTTGCGGCGGGCCGCCCGGCGGCCCTCCTTGGGGTCGATGCCGACGGCCGCGTACACCCGCGGGTTGATGAGGTGGGTGGTGGCGACGTGGATCACGATGCCCATCAGCAGCTGCTCCACCCTGCGGCGGACCGGCCCGAGGTCCTGGCGCACCAACTCCTCGCGCGCATAGGTGATGTGGCGGGACTCCTCGATGACGTGGATGCGGGCGACCTGGCGGGACAGCGGCTGGAGCGACTCGTCGGCCGTCATCTCGCGCTGGAAGGCGTCCAGGATCTCCTCGACGTACATGGTGCCGCCGAAGGTCTGGCTGTGCGTGGAGATCGCCTTGAAGACCCGGCCGAGCTCGTGGGCGAGGCGGCCGGGGCCGTACGCGGGCGCGCCCATCCACGCGATCATGCGGGCGAACATCACGGAGTGCCGGCACTCGTCGGCGATCTCGGTGAGGGCGTACTGGACGTGCGCGGTGGTCGGGTCCCGGTCGAAGGCGTGCCGGAGCAGCATCTGCATGAGGATCTCCTCGAACCAGATGCCGACGCTGGCGACGCAGGCCACCTCGTGCTTGCTGAGCTCGATCCGCTGCTCCTCGCTGAGGCGCTCCCAGAGCTCGGTGCCGTAGAGGGAGATCCGGTGCGGGGTGATGTAGTAGGCGCCGGGGACGGGTTCGCTCGCCCAGTCGACGTCCTTGAGCGGGTCGAAGGAGAGCTTGGCGGAGGAGGCGAGGAGGCGCTCCGCGGTGCGCCGGCGCTGCCGGTCGCGCTCCTCCAGGACGGCGGTGGTGTCCTTGCGCGCGGTGGTGGCCATGGGGGTCGGCTCCTCGGTCGCTCGGGCGGGGTCTGCCGAGACCGTAGACCGTATTAGATTGAGCGTCAATAACTCGCGCAGCGCCAGGGGTGCACCCCTGCGGTGCACCCCTGGCGTCCTAGAGGTCGATGCCGAGGACGTAGACGGTGTCGGACGCCCGGTCGAGCAGGAAGGACGCGCGGGCCGGTGCGGGCGTGGACAGTTCACTGTCGAGGGAGGGGCAGCCGATCCAGGACGCGCCCTCGGGTGCGGCGTCTGCCAGGTCCATCAGCCAGTCGCTGTCCAGGTCCGGGGCTTCCTTCGGCGTGCACTCCCGGCCTGCCGTCAGTTCGGCGACCCGGCCCGGCCGCAGCCGGAAGAAGCCGGCCAGCCCCGGGTCCGGCGAGGGCAGCAGGTCGCGCGGGCCGTCGGTGGAGCGCCACGTGCCGGAGACCGCCGGGGCGAGCGGCGGGAAGCTCCGGTCGAACCAGTCGGTCGAGGTGTGGCGCTCCTCGGCGCGCGGCTCGTCCCGCTCGGCGACCAGCGTGCAGCCGCCGACGATCACCGCCCAGAACGCGGTGAACACGCCGACCGGCACCCACAGCGACCTCGGCACCGCGCTCTTCTGCTCCTGCATGCCGACCCCCTCCCCCTGGATGATCGATGCTAGATGATTGATGCCGAGGGGTTCAGTGGTCGTACCCCGCCAGCGAGCGCATGACGGGCCGGCCGGTGTGGTCGTTGTGCCGGATCGCGGCGGTCGGCGCGAGGATCCGCCGGAGGACGCGGACCATGACGCCGCCGGGTGTGCGGCCCCGGTGTCGCTCGAGGTCGAGCCGACCCTGGAAGGTGTCGTCGACGGATTCGACGATCTGCCGCAACGGCTCGAACAGCTGCGATCCGGCCCGCTCGGCCTCGCCCTTGCGGGCCGGACGCAGGAGCCGGAGTTGCAGCTCGGCGAGTTCACGCTTCCTCGGATGACGATGTCTCAAAGATCGCCCGCACAACTGTTCCACTTCAGTAACATGCGTTTCCGACGCCGCCGACGACCTGCCGGCGACCAAGGACATGGAGAGGACGCGTGATCCCGGTGGGGGTTGCCAGCTGGCTCGTGCTCGGGACCGAGGACCCTGAACACTCTCTTCCCGAGGCTGCCGGACAGGCCGGCCTGGTCAGTCAGCTGCGGCCGCTGATCCGCGAGCTCAGCGCTCCCGGTGACCTGGTGTTCGACCCGTTCGCCGGGTGGGGGACGACGCTGGTGGCCGCCTCCGTGGAGGGCCGCCGCGGGTTCGGCATCGAGGTGAACGAGGCCCGCGCCGAGGAGGCCCGCAGGTGGCTGGAATCGTATCCGGGTCAGGAAATGGTCTGCGGAGACGCCCGTAAGCCCCCGCTGGCGGCCGGCTCGGTCGACCTGGTGCTGTGCGACCTCCCCTACTTCGGCACCAACCTGGACGTCGACGCCACGGACGGCGCCCAGTTCTACGCGCTGCGCGACTACGACGACTACCTGGCTGCGCTCGACGAGGCGTTCGCCGCCATCGCGCAGACCATGCGTCCCGGTGCGCGCGCCGTGATCGCCGTCCAGAACCGGCGCATCGCCGACCGGTTCGTCCCGCTCGCCTGGGACGCCGCCCGGGTCCTCGGGCACCACCTCACCCTGGGCGACGAGCGCATCCACCTCTACGACCGGCCGGCGAGCGGTGACGACCCGATGCTGACCAACCGGTCGCACGAGTACCTGCTGATGGCCACCAAGTAGGACCCACCGGGGTCCGGGGCCGCCAACGCCCGCCGCGGGCGTACGCCGCTACCGCGCGCCGTACGCCCGTCCGATCTCCTGCGCCAGGTCGACGAGGCCGGAGGCGGCCCGCTGCTGCAGGCCTCCTCCGAAGGTGACCCGCGCCGCGCCCAGGCTGCCGAGGCGGCCGGGCGAGGCCGCGCCCGGCAGGTACAGGGCGTTCACCGGCTTGAACAGGTTGGTGGCCAGATCGGGCAGCAGCTCCTCGGGGGCGAGGATCGGGTAGATGACGTCCGCTCCCGCGTCGATGTAGAGCCGACCGCGCCTGACCGCCGACTCCACCGAGCGGTCACCGTACAGGAACGTGTCGACCCTCGCGTTGAGGACGAGCCGGTCCCCGGCCGCCACGCTGACCTCGGAGAGCCACTCGGCGTGCTGCTCGGGGTCCTTGAGCCGTCCGGTGGCGGCGTCGGAGTCCTCGAGGTTGCAGCCGACCGCGCCGGCGTCGAGCAGCCGCTCGACGATCTCGACCGGCGCGAGCCCGTAACCGCCCTCGATGTCGGCCGTCACCGGCACGTCCACGGCCCGGACGATCCGTCCGACCGCCGCGAACATCTCGTCGGCCGGAGTGTCCTCGCCGTCCTCGTAGCCGAGGACGGCGGCGATCGCCGCGCTGGAGGTCGCCAGCGCGGGGAAGCCCGCGTCCGCGAAGGCCCGCGCGCTGACCGCGTCCCAGACGTTGGGGAGCACGAGGGGGTCGCTGGGATCGGTACGGTCGTGGAGTGCCAGGAACTCTCCGGCGCTCGTGGTGTCCACCATCAGGTGGTCTCCTCCTCATTCCAGATTCGGGTGGGTGTCACGCGTCGGCTCACGGCCGCACGGGTGGGCGCGTGGTCTCAGACGGGGGCAACGGCGTAGATGCTCGCCAGTTCGAAGGCGACATCGAGTGCCTGGCCGAGGTTAAGCCGCGGGTCGCAAGCGCTCTCGTAGCGGGCCGGCAGGTCCTCGGGGCGGATCTCGTAGGTGCCGCCCACGCACTCGGTGACGTGTTCTCCCGTCAGTTCCAGGTGGACGCCGCCGGGATGGGTGCCCAGCGACCGGTGGACCTCGACGAATCCCCTGACCTCGTCCAGGATGTCGACGAGCCTGCGGGTCTTGTGCCCGCTCGGGGACGACACGGTGTTGCCGTGCATGGGATCGCAGATCCAGACCACCTCGGCGCCGGAAGCGGTCACCTTCGCCACCAGGTCCGGCAGCGCATCGCGCACCGCACCCGCACCCATCCGGCTGATGAAGGTCAGCCGGCCGGGCTCGCGGTCCGGGTCGAGCCGGTCGACCAGGCGCAGGGCGTCGTCCGGGGTGGTCGAGGGCCCGAGCTTGACGGCGATCGGGTTGCGAATTCGCGCGGCGAACTCGACGTGCGCGCCGTCCAGTTGGCGCGTCCGCTCGCCGATCCACAGCAGGTGACCGGACAGGCCGTAACAGCCGGACGGCGTGCTGCGGCTCAGCGCCCGCTCGTACTCCAGCACCAGCGCCTCGTGGCTGGTCCAGAACTCACCGCCCCGGTCGGCGGTCAGCGTCCGGAGGTGGTCCAGCGTCTGCGCCGAGGCACGGTAGACGCGCCGCAACCGGTCGGGGTCCGGGGTGCGGGCCTCGGCGGTGAAGGCGGACCCGTTCACCATGTCACCTCGGTACGAGGGCAGCTCGACGCCGTCCCGCTGCTCGACCTGACTCGACCTCGGCTTGGCGAACTGCCCGGCAATGCGTCCCAGTCGGGTCACCGGGAGACCGGCGGCCTCGGAGAGCACGGCGGCCATCCGGCCCAGGGTCTGGAACTTGGCCGCGGTCGTCTCCGGACCGACCGCGTCCAGCCTCTCGGCGCAGTCGCCGCCCTGGAGCAGCAGCGCCTCACCGCGGGCCACCGCGGCCAGCCGGTCACGGAGCCGGTCGCACTCCTCGGCCGCGACCAGCGCCGGAAGTCCGGCGAGCTCGGCCGCCGCCGACAGCAGGGCCTCCCGGTCGGGCCAGTCGGGTTGCTGCGCCACCGGCGGGCCGGTCACGGCTGCGATGTCGTACAGGTTCATGAGGTATCGACCCTTCGTCCACCGAGGGCTCGGTCGACGAGCAGTCCCGCCGCCCCGGTATAGCCGTTCGGGTCCAGGAGGCCCGCAAGCTCCCCGTCGCCGAACACGTTCTCGAGTTCGGGAAGTTCCGTGAGGACCGCGGCGAGCGGGCGGCCCTCGTGATCGGCCAGTACGGACGCCCGGGCGAGGCACTGGCGGGCCGTCGCCTTGCCGATCCGCGGCGCGAGGACGGCCGCGATCCGCTCGGTGACGATCTGACTGTCCGTCATGTCGAGGTTGGTGCGCATCCGCTCCGGGCGGACGGCCAGGCCCTCGGCGAGCTCGACGGCGGTACGGGCGGCGCCGCCCGCCAGCCGCAGGCACTCCCTCAGCAGCAGCCACTCCGCGTGCCAGACTCCCCCGGACCGCTCGTCCTCGGTGGTCAGGCACTGCGTCAGACCGGCCGCCAGCACCGGCACCTGCAGCGCGGCCGAGCGGATCAGCGTCGCCAGCACGGGATTGCGCTTGTGCGGCATGGCGGAGGAGGCCCCCCGCCCGGCCGGTGCGGGTTCGGCGGCCTCCGCCACCTCGGTGCGGGCCAGCACCTGCACGTCGACGGCCAGCTTGCCGAGCGCCGCCGCGGTGTGGGCGAGGCCGGCGGCCAGATCGGCGAGCGGAGTGCGCAGCGCGTGCCACGGCAGCACGGGTCGGGCGAGTCCGGTCTCGTCCGCGAAGGCGGCGGTGAGCCGGTCCAGGTAGTCGCCGAGCTCGTGGTCGGCGATGCCGCCGTCGATCCTCGCGTACTCCAGGTATCCCGCCAGGGTTCCGGCGGCGCCGCCGAGTGCCACCGGCAGCCCGCCGTCCCGGATCCGCTCCAGCCGCTCGGCGGACTCCAGCACCAGCTGACGCCAGCCGGCCGCCTTGAGGCCGAAGGTGGTGGGCACGGCGTGCAGCGTGAGGGTACGGCCGGCCATCGGGGTGTCCCGGTGGTCCCGGGCGAGGTCGGCCAGCGCGTCGGCGGTGCGGTGCAGGTCGGCGATGACGATCGTCAGGGCGCGGGAGGCCACCAGCATCGCCCCGGTGTCCAGAATGTCCTGGCTGGTGGAACCGCGGTGAACGTACTCGGCCGCGGCCGGGTCGTCGGCGGCGACGACGGCTGTGAACGCCTGGACCAGGCCGACCACCGGGTTGGCGGTCTCCCGCGCGGCCAGGGCGAGGTCCCGGAGGTCCAGCCGCTCGGCGCGGGCGGCGCCGCTGATCGCCGCGGCGGCCGGCGCGGGAAGGGTGCCCAGCCGTGCCTGCGCCCTGGCAAGGGCTGCCTCGGCGTCCAGCATCGCCTGGAGCCATGCCCGGTCCCCGGTCGCCTGCTCCACCGGCGTGCCGGCGCGCACCGGGGACAGCAGGCCCGCATCGAAGTCGTACGCGCTCACGCGGCGGACTCCTCACTGCGGGCCGGGGCGCCCGCGGCCGGCAGCGCCAGCACCGCGGCGGCGATGGCGTCGGAGTCCTCCACGGTCACCGAGCCGACGCCCGGGCGGATGCCGGCCGCGGTGACCCAGTGCACCGACTCGGTCGGAACACCGTGGACGAACCGGCGCGGGTGGGGTCGGCCCTCGGCGTCGAGCAGGTGGTGCGGCCCCTCCGACACCGCGATTCCGCCGGACTCGTACTCGGTGCCGCACTCGCCGGGAATGCGGTACGGCGCGCACTGACCCGTCCTCAGCAGATGCCGCATCAGCCGGTCCTCGGTACGCCTGAGATCCGGCTCGGGCAGCCGGGCCTCGACCAGCGCGCCGGCCCGGATCCGGAAGCCCGGTATCCGGCGGGATCCCACCTGGAAGGCGGCACCCTCGGGGTCGTCCGCCACCGCCTCCACGATCATGCCCGGGCCGGTGATCTCGACGATCCCGGCCTCGATGAGGGCGATGAGCTCCTCGATCCGGGAGACCGGCGGGCCGATCGACAGGAAGGCGTTGAGCGGGGTGTACCAGCCGTCCAGCTCGTCCCGGTGGGAGTTGCCCTCCAGGCCGCCGTAGTCGACCGCGAGCCGGATCTCGTTGCGCAGATCGCGCAGTACGTCCAGGGCCGCCTTCAGCGGACCGCTCACATTGCCGGCCCGGGCCTCGGCCGCGTCCTGCCGCAGGTACTCCAGCAGCCAGGTCCGGAACTCCGCCGGGGTGGCGAACTCGCGCTGCCCGTACGGCTGGGCGATGCGGTCCCAGTCCCAGCGTTCGGCAGGGGCGACACCCGCGGCGTCGAGCGACCGGGCCTTGTCCGCCGCCGAGCCGGCGGCCGCGAGGTAGCGGTCGGTGAAGGCCGCCACGTCGGTCCCGTCCGCGCGAGCGGTCAGCAGGGTGGCGTAGTAGACGCTCTCCACCTCCGTGGCGATCAGCGGCCACAGGTGGGTGCCGAACCGGATCCACTCGTCCTGGGCGGCCCGGGCGCGCAGCTCGTTCGCCCGCTCGACGGTCAGCAGCCTGGGCTGGTACCTGCCGTAGGCGCCCTTCTCGTTCTCACCGCGGGCGTGGTACGGGATGCCGCGGCGGGATCCCGCGTGGATCCGCGGCTCGCGACCGGAGGGGCGGTAGACGAGCCGACCGTCCGCCTGCTCGAACGAACCGCCCCGGCCGACGGTGAGCAGGGCCGTGTAGTCGAAGAAGTTGAGGCCGAGGCCGCGCAGCACGACGTTCTCACCCGGGCCGATCCGGGAGAGGTCCACATCGGCCGGGTTGGACGACCTGAGGTACACCAGGCCGTGCTCGGCCGCGAAGGCGGTGAGCCGCTCCTCCTCGGGAGTGGGCCGGGCCGGCACGTGGCCTTGCGCCAGCACCACCGCTTCCAGACCGGCCAGCCGGGTGCCGTCGGCGAGGAGCAGGGTCTGCGGGCCGTGCGGATCGCCCTCCTCGTCGTCCAGTGCGACCGCGAACTCCGAGTGGACGTGGATCTCCAGGTGGGCCGGGGCCTCGGCGACCAGCTTCCGGAACACCCACTCCAGGTAGTGTCCGTAGAAGGCGCGGCTGGAGTACGAGTCCGGTCCGAGCCGGCGGGCCTCCGCCAGCACGCCCTCGTCCCCGGGGTTGGGGATCACGCCGGCTGCCACGTCCCGGGCCCAGTCGTGGAGGCTCGGGCCCTCCTCGATGGGGCCCGTGAGGTTCACGCTGGCGTCGGTGAACGCGGTGATCTGCGACGTCACGGTGTTCATCAGCAGGTCACGGGGCTGCTCGGTGCGCCACACCGTGCCGGGACCCGGCGAGGAGGGGTCGAGCACGTGGATGGCGAGCCGGGCCCGGGACGCGGACTTCCGTTCCTGGGCGCAGATGCGCTCCAGGACCGATAGGCCGCGGGGACCGGCCCCGACGATGGCCACGGCCGACGTACTGCTCTTCACGAGTGTTCTCCGCTCGGAGGTAGGGATGGGATCGGGTCCGGTTCGGCGGGGAGCTGCACACGAGGGGGCGCGGGCCCGGCGGAAAGCCGGTGCGAGACCTCGACGCCGCCGCCGATCGCCAGGGAGGTCGAGGTGTAGTCGCCCGATCTCCGGACCCGTGCGAGGTACTCGGGCGACGGCGGACCGGCCGCGACGACGACCGTTCCCGGGCGCATCCGCGGTTCGAGCGCCGCCAGCGCCGGCAGCATGTCCTCCCGCCAGCCGCTCAGCACCGCGATGTCGACGGCCCCGGCCAGTTCGTCCGGGACTCCACAGGTGGAGCGGTCGCACACCTCGGCCCAGCCGGCGAGGCCGGCCTCGGTCAGCGCCCTGCGCACCCGGGCGGCCCAGTAGGGGCTCGGTGCGGAGCCGACGAGCCGCCCGGACGAGTTGTCCCGTAGCCCGGCGGCGAGGTGGAGCAGCGCGCTTCCGTACGAGCCGCCGCACTCCAGGACATTCGTCGGGCGCAGTGACCGGACCAGCGAGTACAGCAGCCAGCCGAACTCGGAGGACGCCGTGGCGACGGAACCGGAGCTGCGGAGCGAGGCGAGCGCGGACCGCACGGCAGGATCGTCGAGTCCGGTCCGCCCCGCCGCCGTCGGGCGACCGGCGGCGCGGACCGACGGTGGACCACCCCGCTCCCGCTCGGCCGGGTGCGCGGTGCCGGCGCGGCGCACTCCCGGTGAAGTGAGCCCTGGCACCCCGGTCGCGTACACCGGGATGCCGAGCTCGGCCAGCTTCCGTACCGCCTCGGGGTCGACGGGCTCGCCGCACCACAGCAGCGGTGGCCGTTCGGTGCCGAAGAGGGCCGGCAGCGGCAGTGCGCGCCGGACGGTGGACGCCGCGGCCCGGGACAGCTCGGCCGCCAGCCACGAGGTCACCGCCAGTGCCGTCGGCCGGGCGGCACGCAGCCAGCCCGGCACGCCGGAGTCCGTCCCGGCGACCGTCCGGGCCGGAAGCACCGGTCCCGGAGGTGGCAGAACGAACCGGCCGCCGAGCTCCAGTACCATTGCCAGAAAGGCGGTTTGACGTTCGGTCACCGACATCGGCGCCGCGATCACGCAGCGGGCGAGAGCGGCCTCGGGCACCTCGCCGCGCAGGGCTTCCAGCGTGGACCGGACGAGCGGCCCGTCAAGTCGCGCACCGCCGCCGCAGACGTCCGGCACCGGTTCGCCGGCGCGCGGCGGCAGCCGGCAGGGGCGCACCGCAGCAGCGCCGGCGGCAAGGTCCACCGCCACCACCGGGAGCTCGGCGGGCAGCACCCGCTCGGCGCCCCATGCGTCGAGGCGGGCACGCCCCGACGCATCGGCGACGATGACGTGGGCCCTTCGGACCGTGGACGCCGCGGACTCCGGGGAAGCCGTGAGCGGCACCGGATGGGCGGTGGCCCGCAGCGCGAGCAGCGCGAGCGCGACCACCAGGTGCTCCGCGCTGTCACCGCACACGACGGCCACGTGCAACCGGTCCCGACCGTCCCGGCCGGAACGCCGGGTGGTCGCCAGTATGTCCGCCAGTTGAACTGCCGCGCGCGCGACCTGACGCACTGTGTACAGAGCATCAACGCTTCCGTCGGCGCCGAGGATCTCGATCAGCGGCCGGCCGCTCTCCGCGTGTCGCAGTGCGCGTTCAATCGACCACACTGCGACACACCTTTCGGCCGGGCGACGCCCACCGGGGCTCGGAGCCGGGGCGGACGTCGGCCGGGCAGCCGGCATCACGGGCGCTGGGCATGCCCGACCTCCCCAGTCATGACGAATGGCACGGAGCGCCGACCGAGTCGATCGGTTCCCGACCCCAGGGCGGGGCGAATTTCCTGACTTGACGTCAGATCAGGTGAGCCGTACCCGATTTGGCGCAACGTTCCAGCCCACGTCACACTTCGGCGCGACATTCCAGCCCACGTCACCCTTCGGTGCGACGTTCCAGCCCACGTCACACTGCGGCGCAACGTTCCAGCCCACGTCCGCGCGGGCGGAGGACTCGCCTCCGGCCCGTGCCGACACCCCCAGTGCCAGCGCTGCGGCAAAGGCCACGGCGGCAATCGAATACGAACTACGAACGGTTTTCCGAAGCATCATCGAATTCACCCTCAGTGAAATTGCCAGAATTGTCGGTAATGAACTGGAGAGTTAATTTGACATACGCTCGGCAGACTGAGGCTGAATTCTGACCAGCCACCCCCCCGGCGCCCCCCGAAACAACTGTGCAATCCCCTCGACTAGCTGGACAAGATCGCCGATACTTCGGGTAGTCGCAGTGCCGCGAAACGAGGGATGCAAATGCAAATGCAGTGGTACAAACCGGACAGGCTGGATTTAGCTGCAATGTCCACCGTCGAAGCCGTGGACGACGCCCTGGCGGCCACCCCGCCACAGGACGACCTCGGCTACCGCGAGACCCTCTTCATGATCGGCGAAGCGCTCGGCGATCTCTCCCGCGCGATCTCCGCCCAAGCCGAACGCAACCCCGTCCCCACCCGCCAGGCGATCGAACCGTCAGGTCCACGACAAGTAGCGGGCTTCGAAACCATCGAAGGATTACCTGAGATCAAGGACGCCATCCAGGAGGTGCTCGACGGTGTCACCTCCGAGATCCTCACCGCCCAGCCGGACGGGCCGCGCCCGGGCGTCGTCCTGGACGACGCGCTGACGGCCGTCCGCAAGCAGATCGCCGCCGGCGTCTCGATGCGCACGCTCTACCAGCACAGCACCCGGTTCGACGAGCCGACGAAGGAATACGTCAGGGCAGTCACCTCGCACGGCGCACAGGTCCGCACTCTGGCCGAGTTCTTCGAGCGGATGATTATCGTCGACCGGCGGACGGCGTTCATACCGGCAAATGCCTCGCGCACCGCGGCCCTGAAGATCACGCAACCGGCAGTGGTGCAGTTTCTGGCCGATATCTTCGACCGGGCCTGGGACCGGGCCGAGTCCTATCCGTTTCTGCCGGTCCGCGCCGCGGACGCGGCGCCGGAGGTCATTCCGGCCATCCGCGGTTCGATCCGGAAGCTGCTGATCGAAGGCAGGTCCGACAAGGAGATAGCCCGAAGACTGGGCCTGAGCCTGCGCTCCCTCCAGGCACACGTCGCGCGGCTCAAGGAGGAGTACGGGGCCGAGCACCGGCTACAGCTCGGCTATCTCATGGGGCTTCAGCAGCGCTGCGCCGGCAGCGCGGAAACCGGCAGCACGCTGTCCTGACCGTGGGGGCCGGGCAGCACGTACGGCCCGGCCGGCACCATCGCCGGCCGGGCCCACCTCCCGACGGAAGGCGCCTCAGACCGCCCCGCCGTCCGGCTCCAGCACCAACTCGCCCAGGAACCACTGCTCCAGGACGCGCAGCCGGCTCTCGCACTCCGCCCGGTCCGCCCCGGAGACCAGCGCGGTGACCAGGAAGTCGGAGGAGTAGGCAGCGGCCTGCATGGTCTGCCCCGGTGCGACGAAGACCTGGTACTTCTCGATCCAGGGAAAGGCCGGCGGCTCCTCGGGCACCGACACCACCCGGCCGGGTCGCTTCATCAGCACCAGCTGTCCCACCATCCGGCGCGGGGTCGGCTTCTCGGAGCCGAGCCACTCGGGCAGCGGCAGTCCCAGCTGCGCCCGCACCCAGGCCTCGCTGGGATCGACGGCGAACATGGTGCGGACGATGTCCCGGATGGCGGCGCCGCCCGTTCGGCATGCGATCTCGCACAGCACCAGCTCGTCCTCCGGGGTGTGGAAGAACTCCGCATGGAACGCGAAGTTCTCCGGGCCCGAAAGCGCTTCCAGCGTTCGTTCGGTGAACTCCAGCAAGCGGTGGGCGAGCGGGTCGTCCACGTCGAGTGTCAGGTCCAGCCGGCCGCCGGTGTCGGTCCGGAAGGACGACAGCGAGTACTGGTACTGCGAAGGCCAGGCCAGCACCGTCCGGCCGTCCACCACCAGCCCGTCCACATGGCACATCTTCCCGTGGACGAATGCCTCGGCCAGCAGGTTCGGCTGGTACGGCCCGTAGAGGTCGAAGCCGTCGGCCAGGTACTCGTCCAGTTCCTCGCGCGAGTCCAGGATGCGCAGGCCGACCGAGCCCGCGCTGTCCCGGGGCTTGAGCACCAGCGGAAAGCCGTACTGCTCGGCGAAGGCGATCAGCTCCGTCGCACACTCGAGTTCCAGGTAGGGCGCCACGGGCAGACCGGCCGCGGCGGCACGGCGCTTCATCACCGCCTTGTCGCGGAACGGGAGCACGGTGGCCATCCGCTGGCCGGGAAGCCCCAGGACGTCCCGCAGCTCGGCTGCCCGCTCGAGGTCCCGCTCCTGGCAGGCGACGATGTGCCTGATCCCGTACTCGCGCGCCCAGTCCAGCGCGAGGGCCTCCAGTTCACCACTGGTCTCGTAGCCGTCCACGGCCGCGGTACGGCGGTAGGCGCCGCCCTCGGCCGGCAACTCCTCCGCCACGAGCGCCAGGTGCTCGCGTGAGGTGATCAGCAGCACGTCACCCTCGTAGTCGGCCAGCCAGCCGTGGTACGGGGTGCCTTCCAGTGAACCCCGGTGGTGCAACACCAGAACGGTCATCTCAGACCACCTCCGCCGATTCCGGGTCCAGCCCCGCCTGCGCCCGCACCAGCACCCGCGCCGAGCGGGCCCCGGGATCGTAAGCGACGGTGTGCACCAGCCAGTCACCGTCCTTCGCCCGGACGGCCTCCACCGCGTACGGGTGGCCGGGGTCGGCGGGCAGCGCCGCCGGCAGCGCGTCGGTGACCCCCGGGCCCGGCCCGCGATGCCGCTCACCGACCGCGACCGGTTCGACGGTCAGACTCGGCACCACTGCGGGGTCGTCGGGCAGCAGACCGCCCGTCACCAGGGCGCGCAGCGCGACCTCGTCGGCGATCTCCGCGATCACCGACCGGTCCGGCCCCCGGCGCGGGCGGACCGCCAACGGGTAGCCCCAGCGGTGAGCCCACCAGTAGAGGTCGGCCACCCGCCGTACCTCCTCCCGAGGGGTCGCGCCGATTCCGGCCGTGGCCAGCAGATCGTCGAGCGCCACCGAGTCGGCCAGGGCCAGCGCCGTGTCCCGCGTCTGACCCGGCAGGCCGAGGTGGTCCCGCAGGCCACCGGCCCGCACCTGGTCCACCGGATCGAGCGCGATCACGGCCCGCACCCCACCGCGGCCCGCGACCTCCAGCACCGCGAGCTCCACTGCGGCGCTCTGCGCGTACCGTTCCACCACCCGGACCCCCGCGAAGCCCGGGTACTCCCCCGCGCGGCCGGTGACCAGCCACAGGTCCTGGCCCGAGTCCGCGAGCCAGGCGGGGCAGTCGGGCGCGTACCGACCGTCCTGGTCCAGCACGACGATGGTCATCGGGGCTCGTCCTCCATCCGCACCGTCAGTACGGTGTCGCGGAGCTGCTCGCAGAGCAGCACGGCCGCATCGGTGTCCGGGGCGGTGACGGCGAGCAGGCCGAGCCGGTCCCAGTTGTCCTGGATCGGGCGGATCACCGAGCCCACCCGGGCGGCCAGGTCGAAGGCGAGCACCGCCGGATGGGTACGCAGTTCGTCCACGCCGGTGATCTCGGCCACCCTGCCGGGCCGGCCGATCACGCCTCGGACGCAGCCCGCCGCCACCGGCTCCGGACGCTCCGTCAGCGGCTCCACCAGACCGAACGGCCAGGCCAGTGCGTAGCGGGTCAGGTCGATGCCGTACGCGGCCTGGACCAGGTCCGGGATGTGATCGCCGCCCAGACGGTTGTGGCCCTCGATGATCAGCGGCCCGCGCGAGCTGAGCCGCAGCTCGGTGTGGCCGGGACCGTCGGCGATGCCGATCGCGTCGAGGAACGCCGAGACGGCCTCGACGATGCGCGCCTCGTCCGCGGCCCCCAACCGCGCCGGCTGGGCGTGGCCGAGCTCCACGAAGTGCCGGCCGTCGGTGAGCTTCTCGGTGATCGCCACCACGACGTGGCGGCCGCCGAAGCTGAAGCTCTCGACGCTGAACTCGGGGCCGTCGATGTACTGTTCCATCAGGAACTCGGTGACGGTGTACAGGGTGGTGCCGCGGTCCATTCCGCTCTGCCGGACCGCGTCGATCCGCTCCCAGACCTCGTCCACGTCCTGCGGGCCGTCGACCTTGAACAGCGCGAAACCGGCTGTCAGGTCCACCGGCTTGACCACGAACGGGTAGCCGTGGGCCGCGCCGAAGGCCGTCATGCTCTCCCGGCCCGCCAGCGGCTCCGCGGCCACCGTGGGCGCCCCGACCGCCGCCAGGTGACGGCGCATCGCGAGCTTGTCGCGCAGCAGCCTGGCCGGCTCGAAGCCGGTGCCGCCCAGGCCGAACAGGTCGTTGACCCGGCCCGCGACCTCCAGCCCGGGCTCGGTCAGCGACAGTGCGGCGGAGAACTTCCAGATGGTGTGGGCGGCCCGGACGAGCGGCTCCAGCACGGACCAGTCGGTGTAGTCGGCGATGAGGGTGACGTCGGCCAGCTCGGCCTGCTCCGGCTGGAACTTCTCCTTGTGCTGGACGAGGATCACGTTCAGCCCGAGCTCCTTGGCGATCCGCACCGGCTCGGTGAGGTGGCCGATCAGCAGCAGCGTCCGCTCGGGCACCATCGGCGGGGTGGGGGCCGCGTGCACGGCGTTGAGGACGTCGGAGCCGGTCTCCACCCGGAGCAGCGTCTTCGTCTCGGCCGCCAGCCGCTCGGCCTCCTCGGCCGAGGCCGCCGCCACGATGACGTGGCCGTGCCGGGATCCCGAGTGCCGGGTGCGCGGCAGCACGTCGCCCTTGCCGAAGGGGAACCTGACGTCGTGCACGTACGGAAGGGCGGTGATGCGCTCCAGACCCTCCACCCGCGTGATCGCGCCCGGCCGGAACCCGAAGAACGAGATCGCGGCGGTCCGCTCGGCCGGGGTGGGCTCCACCTCGCGGCCCAGCAGGAGGTCGAAGATCGCGCCCTCGATGTCGAAGCCGCTCGCGATCCGGATCAGCGCGGGGATGCGGTCGCCGCCGAACCGGGCCTGGGACTCCACCACGCGCGGTCCGGAGGCGGTCAGGATGACCTCGGTGTGCGCCGGGCCGAACCGGTGCCCGGCCGCGTCGAGCACCGCGACGACCAGCTCCCCGATGGCCGCGACGTCGGCCTCGGGCAGCGGCGCCGGGTAGACGTGGCCGGTCTCCACGAAGGCCGGGGCCGGCGTCTTGCGCTTCGCGGTGATGCCGACCACCAGGTGGCGTCCCTCGCACGTCAGCGTCTCGACGCTGAACTCCGGACCCTCCAGGAACTCCTCGACCAGCACCGGCCCCCGGTACGAGAACCCGGCCAGCTCCTCCCGCCAGTCGTGGAGATCGGCCGGACCGTCCACCAGGCTCACCGCCGCGCTGCCCTGCAGGCGGGTCGGCTTCACCACGGCGGGAAGGCCGAACCCGGCCAGCACGTCCGCGACGTCGTCCGGCGTGCCGGCCACTGCCGTGCGAACGGGCGACAAACCGTGCTCCGCGAGCAGCTCGCGCAGCGCCGCCTTGTCGTTGAGCCGGCGGATCGCCTCCGGCGGGTTGAGGGCCAGCCCGAGGGCCTGCGCCTCCTCGGCAACGGCCACCATGGTGGCCTCCTCGCCGAAGTGCAGCACATGGGCCACGTCATGGGCGAGCGCGGTCTCCCGGACGAGGCGGCGCAGCGCCGGCTCGTCGGAGAAGTCCACCCACAGCATCTCCCTGGAGTTCTTCTCCACCTCCTGCAGGTAGGAGGCCGGCTGGAGCGTCGGGTCCCATATCGACCAGACCTCGAAGCCGAGAGCCACGGCCTTCTCGACGAACTGGGTGTACGGCTGCACCATCAGCAGCCGGTTGTTTCCGGGCACTGCGCGCTCAGTCACGGCGGGCCATCCCTTTCGCGGCGGGTGTGTCGGTGGTGGTCCGGGGGGCATCCCCGGCCGGCGGCGGGCTGTCGGCCGGGGCCGGCCAGCCGAGTGCCCGGCCGCCCTTGGGCACGTCGCTCATCACCAGGGCGGCCGCGCCGATCAGCGCGCCGTCGCCGACGGTGATCGGCCCGAGCAGGGTGGCGCCGGCGCCCACCGTGACGCCGTCGCCGAGCCGCGGATGGCGGCGCTCCCCGGCCGCCACCAGGTCACGGTCGTTCCACCAGCCCCGGGAGCCCAGCGTGACCTGGTGGAACAGTGAGACGTCGTCGCCGATCAGGGCGGTCTCGCCGATCACCGTGCCGCTGCCGTGGTCGATGAAGAAGCGCCGGCCGATGGTGGCGCCGGGGTGGATCTCGATGCCACCGGTGACCGCCTTGGCCAGGGTGGAGACCGCACGGGCCGAGCAGCGGCGGCCCCGGCGGTACAGCGCGTGGCTGATCCGGTGGCCTGCCAGCGCGAGGGCGGTCGGGTGGAGCAGGGCCTCGCTCCGGCTGTGGACCGACGGGTCGCGGGCCACCACGACGTCCAGCGTCTCGCGCGCGTCGCGCAGTGCGGCGCGCAGCCGGGGCAGCGACCCACGGGGTCTCATGCGACGGCCTCCGCCTTCGGCTCCGCGGTGGCCGCGCGGGCGTCCTGGACGCGGAACAGGAACCGGTACAGCTGGATCGCCGCCGCACCGAAACCGGCGTAGAGCAGGGCCATCACCCAGGAGTCCACGACCGAGCCGAGGATCACCGACAGTGAGCCGACCAGGTAGCCGAGCCGGACGTGGAGCCCGTAGGCGGCCATGTACTTGGTCCGGGCGTCGGCGGGCACCAGGTCGGCCACGAGCGCCTGGTTGACCGGCTGGTTCATCAGTTCCCCGAGGGTCACCACGAAGGCCGCCACGATCAGCAGCCACGCGTTGTCGCTGACCGCCCAGGCCATGTAGCCGGCGGTGAAGATCACCACGCCGGCCACCAGCCGCAGCCGGTCGCGCAGCCTTCCGAGCACCTTGCCGACCCAGAGCCCGCACACCACGACCAGCAGGGTGTTGATCGCCCGCAGGATGCCCAGCACGTTGACGCCGTCGACGGTCACCCCCCAGGAGCCGATCGACAGCAGCTGCTGCTCGGGGAAGTCGGAGCCGAGCCGCACCGCGATGTAGGAGGAGATCTGGACCTCGACGCACCAGACCAGCAGGGCGGCCACGATCAGCCGCAGGAAGACCCGGTCCCGGGCCACCGAGAGGTAGCCGAGCAGCGCCGACTTGACGCCCCGCGGGTTCTGCGCGGCCTCCGCCGGCGCGGTCTCGGAGAGCGCGAGGAAGGTCACCAGGAAGATGCCGCCGGTCGCGACCGCGGCGGCGGTCAGCAGCTGGAAGAAGTAGCCGTCGTAGAAGAAGCCGCCGACCAGCGAGCCGAGCATGAAGGCGACGTTGATCACCCAGTAGTTGATCGTGTAGACGGCGGTCCGGCTCTCCGGGGTGGAGACGTCCACGATCATCGCCTCGTTGGCGGGCAGGGCTATTCCCGCCGAACAGGTGGCGGTCAGGTAGAGCCCGTAGGTCAGCGGACCGGAGTGCACCAGGGGCGAGTTGACCAGAGCCAGGCCGACGTACGAGAGGCAGACGCCGATCTCACCGGCCATCAGGACCCTTCGGCGGCCGTAGACGTCCGAGAGGTGCCCGCCGACCAGGTTGCACGCCACCGTCGCCACCGCGACCACCAGCGTCATCAGGCCCGCGGTCGCCGCCCCGTAGAGGCGGGAGAAGTGGATGACCATCAGCGGCACGAGCATGATGTCGAAGAACCGCTGGAAGAAGCCGACGCCTATGCGCAGCTTGAGATTGCGGTGCAGCTCGCGGAAGTTCACGCGTCCCCCTCCTCGGTCGGCCACCAGCTGAGGTAGCGCTCGCCGCTGTCCGGGAAGACGGTGACGACCGTGGCGCCGGAGAGGTCCCGCCGACGGGCGAGCTCCAGGCAGCCGTACGCGGCGGCGCCGGCGGAGACCCCGACCAGCAGGCCGGTGGAGGCCGCCAGGGCGCGGGTGGTAGCGGCGGCGTTCGCGTCGGACACCACGACCACCTCGTCGATGCAGTCGACGTCGGTGACCGGGCTGATGAAGCCGCCGTTGAGGCCGGGTATCCGGTGCGGTCCGGCGCAGCCGCCGGACAGCAGCGGCGAGCCCTCCGGCTCCACCGCGACGACGTGCAGCGCGGGGTTGCGCTCCCGGAGGTGGTGGGCGATGCCGGTGATGGTGCCGCCGGTGCCGACACCGCAGACCAGGACGTCCACCCTGCCCCCGGTGTCGCGCCAGATCTCCGGACCGGTGGTCTCGTAGTGGGCACGGACGTTGGCCGGGTTCTCGTGCTGCCGGGCGTACCACGAGCCCGGGATGTCCGCGTGCCGCTTCTCGGCGAGCTCGACGCAGCCGGCGAAGCCGAGCGCCGGGTCGGTGAACTCGACCTCGGCGCCGAGCATCCGCAGCGTCAGGATCCTCTCCCGGGAGGCGTTCTCGGGCATCACGATCAGGCACGGGTGGTTGCGCGCGGCGGCCAGCGCTGCCAGGGCGATGCCGGTGTTGCCCGAGGTGGCCTCGATCACGGTGGCCCCGGGTGTCAGCTCGCCGGCCTCCTCTGCCGCCCGGATCATGTGGAGGGCAGCCCGGTCCTTGATGCTGGACAGCGGGTTGGCCGCCTCCAGCTTGGCCAGGACGGTCACGTCCGGCGGCAGCCCGTCCAGGGCCAGGCGCAGCAGAGGGGTGTTGCCGACCAGGTCCTCGAACGAGGCGGCCACCCCAGCGGCCAGTCGGTTGGTCATCGCGGTTTCCTCGGACTCGGTGCTACTCGGCGGTGTTCTGCTCGGTGCTGGTGTTTCCCACGGTGATCCGGAGCGTCTCCCTGACGTGCTTCAGCGCGTCCTCCCGCTCGGTCGGGGAGGCGGCGTTGACCAGCACGTGCCCCATCCGCTGCGAGGAGGAGGTCAGGGGGCGGACGAGGTCGCCGGGCCGCTTGCGCAGCCGCACCCGGACGACCGAGGGATGGGCCGACGCATCGTCAACTCCCTCGATGGACTTGATCGTACCGGGATCGGTGATCGGGAAGTGGGTGGCCGACCAGGAAACCGGCGATGTGCGGACCAGTTCGTCGACCGGCAGTCCGAGCGCCAGCCGGACCACCGCCTCGTACAGGTCGAAGCCGTAGCTGAGGCTGATGGCGTCGGGCAGGTAGTCGCCCGGGGTGCGCACGGCGATCTCCATCAGCGCCGGCCCGCGCCGGCCGACCTTGAACTCCAGGTGCACCAGTCCGGTCCGCATGCCGATCGCGGCCAGTACGCCGTAAGTCAGCTTCCGTACCTGCTGGGCGAGTTCGGCGTCGTCGAACCGGTGCCCCGGGCGGTGCGTCAGCTCGACGAAGTACGGCGGGAGCGTGGTCTCCTTGGCGGTGACGTTCTCGAACAGCACCTCGCCGTCGCGGACCAGCGCCTCCCAGCTGTACTCCGGCCCCTCGACGGCCTCCTCGACCAGCACCTTGCCCTCGGCCGATCGGCGGGCGACGATGTCGTCCGCCTCGGCGGCCGTCCGGACCAGCTCGACCCCCTCGCTGCCGGCCAGGGTGAGCGGCTTGACCACCACGGGCAGCCGCTCCAGCATCCACTCCCGTGCCTCGGCGAGGTCCGACACCAGCAGGTGTTCGGGCTGCGCGATGCCCTGGGCCGCGAAGGTGGCGCGCTGCAACGCCTTGTTGCGCGAGACCACCGCCGCGTGCAGCGACGGGCCCGGGAGTCCGAGCCGCTCCTGGACCAACGCCCCGGCCATGACCTGTGGTTCGGCGAACGAGATCACGCCGTCCGGCACCCGTTCGGCGACCGCCGCGGCGACCGCCCCGGCCCAGGCCTCCTCCTCGTGGCCGTCGACCCGGTAGAACGTCTCGGCGAGGTCGGTCGGCCGGCTGTCCCAGGCGGCCGCGGACTCCACGGCCCGCACCCGGAGGCCGAGCCTGGCCGCCGCGTCCAGGTAGGGCCGGCCCATCGTGCCGACGCCGACCACCAGCAGGTCCTTGGGAGTGTTCATGAGGCTACCTCTTCGGCGGGGACGGGCACGGGCTGCAGCATGCGGGTGACAGGGGTGACCAGGAGTCCGGCGAGGCCGAAGACCGCCGCCAGCGCGACCCAGCCGAGGGGTCCGGCGGCGATCACCGCGGAGGTGATCAGGGCCGGACCGGTGATCCGCTGGCCGGTACCGCCCAGGCTGAACACCGACAGGTAGACGCCCTTGCGGTCCTCGGGGGCGAAGTCGTAGCTCAGCTCCCAGCCTCCGACGGCCTGCCACATCTCGCCGAAGGTGAGCAACAGGACGGCGAGCAGCAGGACGGCTCCCGCGACCGGCGCCGACGTCGGGGCGTCGGAGAGGGCGAGGGCGAGGCAGCAGGCGGTCAGCGCGAACCCGCTGAGCCGCAGCGTGCGCTCGGCGCCACCCGCTCGGTCGACCATCCGGGAGATCGGGACCTGAAGCACGATCGACAGCACGGTGTTGACCAGGACCAGCACCGGCAGGAACCCGGCCGGCACGGCGGTGGCCTCGATCGCCCACAGCGAGATGCCGACCGACAGGATCGTGGTGTGCAGGTTCAGCACCCCGTTGAGGGCGGTCAGCAGCAGGTACCGCCAGTCGCGGAAGTCCCGCAGCGCGGTCAGCGGTGCCACCTTCTTCTGGACGGCGGCCTCGGTGGCGGTGCGGATCCGGGTGAGCAGGCCCGCCGACAGTACGAACGCCGCCGCGGTGCCGAGCACGATGCCCCGGTACGCCCAGACGCTGTCGGCGGCCAGCAGCGGCGCGGCCAGCAGCGCACCCAGCGAGAAGCCGACGTTGCGTACCGTGCGCACGATGGCCATGGTCCGGGTGCGGTCGGTTCCCTCGGTGGTGGCGGAGGCCACCGCCTGGGTCATCGGCTGGGTCGCGGCCTCTGCCGCCGCCAAACAGCAGGAGACCGCGACGAAGCCGACCATGCCGTGTGCGAAGGCCAGCGCGACGAACCCCCCGGCCCGCCAGAGCTGGAGGACGATCAGGGTGGGCTTGGCGCCGAACCGGTCGGCCAGCGCGCCGATCGGAACCGTGGTGAGGAAGCCGACCACACCCGACACCGCGAGTGCGAGGCCCACCTGAGCGGTCGTCAGGCCCACCGAGCGGACGAAGAACACCGCCGAGCCGGCCAGGTAGAGGCCGGTGCCGATGGCGTTGATCAGCGAGGTCACGGCGAAGGAACGGCCGGCGGCGGTGGCCGGTACGTAGTCCTTCGCCGAGGGCAGCCTCACTTCTCGCTCCCGGCGGTGCGCACGTCGATCAGCGACAGGGCGTGCTCCGCGTGGCGGCCCGCCTCGGCGGCGTCCGCGCCGGTGGCGACGAGCAGCCCGGCGCGGTCCCAGGAGCTGGTCGTGGTGCGGACGACGCTGCCCGGCGCGACCGACAGGTGCAGCTCGTGGACGCCCGGCGCGGCCTGTGCCTCGTCGACCCCCGTGACGGCCTCCACCACGCCCGGTCGGGCGACCAGGAAGCGCACCGCTGCGGCGCGCTTCGCGGGCAGCGCGGCGACCGGACCGGTGCCGGTCAGGACGTGCAGCAGGTTCCCCAGGATGTCGGTGTCGTAGGAGAGGTCGATCAGGATGGTGATTCCGCCACCGGGGAGCCGGCCTGCGCACTCGACCAGGTGCGGTTCGCCGTCGACGAGGATCCACTCCGAGTGCAGTATCCCGGAGCGGAAGCCGACGGCCCGGGCCAGCCCGGCGATCGCGTGGCGCAGCGCGTCCGCGGTCCGTTGCGGCAGGTCGGCCGGCAGCGTGTGACCGGTCTCGACCGGGTGGCCGGTGTCCTGCACCAGCTTGGCGGTGACGTTGGTGAAACCGACCTCACCGTCGTGGACCACGGCCTCGACGCTCACCTCGGGGCCGCGCAGCCGCTGTTCCACCAGGAACCGGGCGGTGTCGGCGTACTGCGCGCGCAGGGCCGGCTCGTCCGCCGCGGTGGTGTGCTCCCAGGCCGCGGCGACGTCGTCCTGCGGACCGAGCAGCTGCACCCCCAGGCTCGCCTGGCGGTTGGCCGGCTTGAGCACGCACTCGCCGCCGTGCGCGGCGCGGAAGGCGGCGACCTCCTCGGGGCTCGTCACCACCGTCCAGTCGGGCTGGGCGATGCCGCTGCCGGCCAGGGCGGCGCGCAGCTCGCCCTTGTCGCGCAGCACCCGGGCCGCGGCCAGGCCCGCGCCGGGAAGCCCCCAGGCCTCGGCGAGCGCGGCGGCCACCACCACCCCGTACTCGACCACGGGCACCACGGCGCGCACCCCGGCCGGGCGCGGCACGGCCTCGATGATCCGGTGCGGGTTGGCCTCGTCCTGGCTGGGCACGGGGAACAGCGCGGCGACGCAGGGGTGGCGCTCGGCCAGGGCGGTGATGCCGCGGGCGTCGATGACGGCCGGCTCCTCCAGGACGAGGACCGAGCCGGCCGGCAGCTGCCCGTCCAGCTTCGCCAGCATGACCGGGCTGTAGCCGACCAGGACGTGGGTCACGCTCTCCGGTATCGAGGGGACGGTGTGGACGGTGACGGCGCGCCGCACCCGGCCCTCCAGCTCGTCCAGCTCGGCCACGGTGGGGGCGTCGATGAAGAAGGAGACCGCCCGGTCCTCGGAGCTGCGCAGCGGGCCGAGCTCGGTGCCGCGCTCGTGGTGCACCAGCACGCCGCGCAGGGTGGGCGGGTCGGCGGGCGCGGCCGGTCCGACGGCGGGCCACAGGCCGCTCTCACCGACCCACACCGGCTCCACGTCGAAGCCCTGCACCCGGACGTCGGCCAGGATGCCCGGCACGTGCTCCAGGTAGACCTGCCGGGCGACCCGGGCGGGCTGCGGGTAGCGGGCCGGTTCGCCCAGCGCGATCTGCACGATCGCCGGCTCCAGCGGCGCGCCGGTGGCGAGCTCGTACAGGGTGCACAGCCCGTCGCCCGGGGTGCGGGCGGCGACCTCCATCAGGAACGCCCGGCCGTCGGCGTCGATCCGCCACTCGGCGTGGGCGATGCCGTCCTGGAAGCCGAGCGCCTCCAGCATCCGCCGGTTGGCGTCCAGCAGCGGGCCGTCCGCCTCCGGCCGGTCGCTGGGGACGGTGTGCGAGAGCTCGACGAACGTGCGGGCGTGGGAGTCGGTGGTCGACTTGCGGGTGACCGAGGAGAAGATGATCCGGCCGTCCTGCACCAGACTCTCGACGGAGTACTCCTGGCCCACGACCTTCTCCTCGACGAGGACGGTCTCGTGGGCGGGGTAGGACCCCAGCAGGGTCAGCAGCGCGGCGCGGTCCTCGACCGTCTCCACACCCGAACTCGAGTGCCGGCTGGCGGGCTTGACGACGACCGGGTAGCGGACTTCGTCCGGGTCGAAGGCGCCGCGCTCGTCGGCGGGGACGGTGACCGACACCGGGCTGAACTCCGGCAGGTACCAGCGCTGCAGGTACTTGCTGCGGCAGACCCGGGTGGCCCGCAGACCCGGGGTGCGCAGTCCCAGTGCATCGGTGAGCAGGCCGGTCGGCTCCACCTGGGTCTCACCGACCGCGTAGGCGCCGACGATGTTGTAGTTCTCGCGCCAGCGGCGGGCGGCCGAGACCACGCCGGGCAGGTACGAGTTGTCGCGGCTGACGTCGCCGTCCACGAACGCGACCTCGTCGATCACGTACGCCGGGTGGCCGGGGTCCTTGGCGGCCGCCAGCGCGTCGTCGCGCCAGTAGGAGGGGGTGATCAGCAGGATCTTGAGGCCGCGGCGGGCCAACTCCTCCAGGTAGAGCGGCGCTCGGCAGACCACCAGGAACGACCCGGTGAGTACGAAGGCGTCCGGCCGCTGCCCGGGAGCCGTCTGAGTGTCCATCTGTGTGTGTCCGTCCGTCCGCATGGGTGCGGACCGCTCCCGCCGGGGAGCGGTCCGCAGGGGGTGACTCAGTCGAAGTTGAGCTTTCCGGTACGGGTGCGCTTCAGTTCGAAGAAGTCCGGGAAGTTGGCCAGGGCGCGCGCGCCGTCGAAGATGCGCGCCGCCTCCTCGCCCCTGGGGATCGAGTTGAGCACCGGACCGAAGAAGGCCACCCCGTCGATGTGGATGGTCGGCGTGCCGACGTCCTCACCGACCGGGTCCATGCCCTCGTGGTGGCTCTTGCGCAGCGCGTCGTCCCACTCGTCGGTGTCCGCGGCGGCGAGCAGCTCCGCGGGCAGTCCGACCTCGGCGAGCGCCTCGGCGGCGACGACCGGGAAGTCCTTGTTGCCGCCGTTGTGGATGCGGGTGCCCATGGCCTCGTACAGCGCCGGGAGCACCTCCTCGCCGTGCTGCAGCGCCGCCGCGGTGCAGATCCGGGTGAGCGCGATCGACCGGTCGACCAGATCGCGGTACCAGTCCGGGAGTTCACGGTTCTCGTTGAGCACGTACAGGCTCATCACCCGGAAGTTGAGGTCGAGGTCCCGGTGCTTCTGGACCTCGACTATCCAACGGGAGGTGATCCAGGCGAAGGGGCATGCCGGGTCGAAGTAGAAGTCGACCTTGGCGGGCTGGGCAGCGCTTGTCGTCACGCGGCGTCTCCGGTCTGAACGGCGGCGAAGGACTTGCCCTGCGCCGACTGACGGTACTCGGACAGGGAAGCGTACTTCTCACGGAGCTGTCGCTTCAGCACCTTTCCGGTGACTCCCACCGGGAAGTCCGCGTCCGAGGTCGCGATCTCCAGGAATCCGAGCTCCGGGTGCCCGGCGGCCTTGAGCACCTCGTTCGCCTTGACCAGCAGCTTCTCGGGCTCGGCGGCGACGGCGGCGGTGACCACGGCGACCGGCACCACGGTGTCGCCGTCCCGGCCGGCGACCACCGCGACGTCGTCGACCTCGGGCACCCCGAGCAGCATGACCTCCTCCATGAAGACCGAGTAACCGGTCCCGTAGGTGGTGTGGATGGCGTCCACCGCGCGGTCCACCAGGAAGAAGTCGCCGTTGGCGTCCTCGTAGGCCATGTCGCCGGGCAGCCAGAAGCCGGCGAGCTTGAAGGTGTAGGTGGTGGCGGAGTCGCCCCAGTAACCCGGGGTGACCGCCGGGCCCTTGGCGGCGAGATAGCCGATCTCGCCCACGTCGGCGCGGCTGCCGTCCTTGCGCAGGATGGCCACCTCGGCCACGCCGACCGGCTTGCCGGCGCACCGGTCGTTGCGCTCGCTCTCCAGGGTGTGGATCTGCAGCAGGCAGCCCCAGCCGAGCTCGGTGGTGCCGAGGCGGTCGTAGAAGGCGGACGGCGCGAGGCCCTCGCTGCGCTGCGACAGCACCTTGTTGATGTGCGCCTTGTGCACCGCGTCGCCGATGGAGATCCACACGTGCACCGAGTCGAGCTGACCCGGCTTCAGGTCGGCGGCGGCCAGCTCGGCGTAGCCGTGCGCGAAGGACATCACCGAGGTCGGCTTGTACTTCTCCACCGCGGCGGCCAGCTCGTCGCCCTTGCGGTCGCTCAGCGCGACGATCGGGGTACCGCCGAGCACCGCGTACACCGTGTACGCGACGCAGCCGAGGTGGGACTGCGGCAGCGCCGTCATCATCAGCGCGCCGGGCACCTCCTTGTGGTCCACCAGGCGGAACTTGGGGCCGGCCACGATGGTGCTGTGGGTGTGGATGGTCGGCTTCGGGCGGCCGGTGGTCCCGGAGGAGTGCAGGATCGCCACCGGGTCGTCCGAGTGGTGGTTCCAGTAGTCTCCCTCGGCGAGCTGCGCGGCCTTGGGCGCCGGCAGCTCCTCCACCACGCGGGTCCAGGTGATGCTGGTCAGACCCTCGATCTCGGCGCCGAGCAGCTCCAGGCGGGCACGGTCGGTGTAGAGGCCGACCGGGGCGGTCTGCTCCAGCAGCGACTGGGCGATCGTCTGCGAGGCGTTGCTGTTGATCAGCACCGCGATCGCGCCGATCTGGGCGAGCGCGTAGAAGTGCACCGAATAGGCGAACGAGTCCTCGAACCAGACCGCGACCCGGTCGCGCGGCTGCACGCCCTGCTCCAGGTAGAACACCGACCAGCTCTGGGCGAGTTCGTCGATCTCGTTGAGGCTGAGGTCGTGCTTCGACTCGCCCGAGGCGATGGTGACCGGCCGGTAGGAGTGGACGAACGGCAGGTCGGGGCGAGGGTTGGTGGCGATGGCCGAGCGCAGCAGGTTGCCACCGCCCACCGTGGTGTCGGCGGCGAGCCGCTCACGCTGCTCCGGCGTCAGGACAGTCTCGGCGAACGTCGACATGTGGGGCACCTTCCTTGTCAGAGGGATGTGAACATCTGTGCACAGCGGTCGCGGTAGTGCGGGGCGTGCTCGCCGAGGTGCCCGCGGATCTCCGCCAGCACGGCGGCGAACTCGGCCTCGGAGCCGCGTTCCACGCAGTCGGCCACCCGGCGGACGCCGTCGGCCAGTTCCTTGCGCACCGCCGCTGCCTCGGGGTTGGCGGCCTGGACGTCCCAGTAGACCTCCGGGGTGCCGCCGGCGATCCGGGCGAGCAGCGCGAGCAGTGCGTTGTGCGGCGGCGGGGCGATCTCACGGATCTCCCCGATGTCGGCACCGAGTCGGGCGAGGGCCAGCCCGAAGCCGAGCACTGCGGCGTGGGTGAGCGCCTGGGTGGCGCCGGCCAGCCGGTCGTGCTCAGCCGCGTCGAGCCGCACCACCCGGGCGCCCCAGCTCTCGACCAGTGCCAGCAGGTCGCCGACCCGCGGCCCGTCGTTGACCACGACGGCCGCCACCGGTCGGCCCTCGAAGCCGAGCGCCGGGGCGAACATCGGGTTGAGGCCGACCGCCTGCACCGAGGGAGCGTGGGCCCGTACGGCCGCGGTGATCGGCTGCTTGACCGAAAGCGTGTCCACCAGCAGGGCGTCCGGGCGCAGCACCTCGGCGAGCCCCGGGACGGCGGCGAGCGCGACCGCGTCGGGCACCGCGAGCACCACGAGGTCGGCGTGGCCGAGGTCGGCCGCCAGGCGGAATCCGATGTCCGTGGCGTCGCCGCGCACGTAGTGGACCCCGGGCAGCTCCGGGCCCTGCTCGGCGGTGTCGACCACCGCGACCCGGACGCCGCCCGCCAGCAGCCGCTCGACGAACAGCCGGCCCACCGCGCCGGCACCACCGATCACCACGCAGCGGCGGATCACCGACTGCCTCCCGCGGGTTCCAGGGCGGTGGCGAGGACGGCGGAGATCACGGCCCTCGACTTCACGGCCGTCTCCGTGTACTCCTCATCGGGGTCCGAAAGGGCGATGATCGCGCCGCCGACACCGAAACTGACGCGGTCCTCGGTCGCCACCAGGGTGCGGATCACGATGTTCAGGTCCGCCGCACCGCTCAGCGAGAACCACCCGATGGACCCGGAGTACACGCCGCGCGCCCCCTCCTCCAGCCGGTCGATGATCTCCATCGTCCGGAGCTTGGGCGCTCCGGTCATCGAACCGCCGGGGAAGGCCGCACGCACACAGGAGACCGCCGACTCCTCGGCCCGCAGGGTGCCGCGGATGGTGGAGACCAACTGGTGCACGGGCGCGTACGTCTCGACGTCGAACAGCTTGGGCACGTGCACCGAGCCGACCTCGCAGACCACGTTGAGGTCGTTGCGGATCAGGTCCACGATCATCAGGTTCTCGGCGCGGTCCTTCTCCTGGGAGAGCAGGTCCTGCCGCAGCGCCGCGTCCTCGGCAGGGGTCGCGCCGCGCGGTCGGGTGCCCTTGATCGGCTTGGACTCGGCCACCCGGTCGGTGCCGATGGTCATGAACCGCTCCGGCGAGGCACTCAGCACCGCCACCCCGGGGAAGTCCAGCAGGGCGCCGTACGGCACCGGCGAGATCTTCCGGAGGTGGGCATAGGTGCGCAGCGGGTCGACGGTCGCGCGCAGGGTGACGGTGTTGGTCAGGCACACCTCGTAGGTCTCGCCGTTGCGGATCTCCTCCAGGCTCTCGGCGATCCGGGCGAGGTACGCCTCCTTGTCGTGCCGCTGCTCGACGATCGGCTCGGCCTCGGGGTCGGTCATGCCGATCCCGGCGAAGCGCACCTCCGCACCGTTCGACTCACCGCCGGCCCGGGGCAGCGCCAGCACGGCGGCCTCGGTCCGGTCGAGCCACTCGACGGCCGCCGACCGGTCGTCACCCTCGGACAGCGCCAGGAGGTAGGCGGCGCCCTCGGTGTGGTCGATCGCGAGCATCCGGTCGGCGAACAGCAGCGCGGCGTCGGGCGTCTCCGCCTTGTGCGCGGCATGGGCACCCGCGTCGGCCTTCAACTCGTAGCCGAGGTAGCCGACGTAGCCGAGGTTGAACGCGAACGGCAGGCCCTCCGGCTGGGGGACGGCGCGCACCCGGAGCTGCTCCTCGAGGTAGTCGAAGAAGCTCTGCTGGACGAGCTCGTCATCGTTGCCGGGGCTGCCGGGCCTGGCGATCCGGACGGTGCCGTCCTGAACCAGGTACGTCACGTACTCCGCCAGCGGGCCGGAGCCGTCGCCCAGGAAGCTGAAACGGGACAGGCCGTCGATGACGCTGCTGCTGTCCAGCCAGAACGCGTGGCTACGGCCGGCGAACAGGCTGCGGTACGCGCTCTCGCCGTCCGGCTCGACGGCCAGCCGACGCACGTGCACGGTGTAGCGCCGTTCCCGCTGCCGCTCGGCCCGCCGCTCGGCGTGGTACGCCATCGCCAGGTCACGGAAGTTGGCGAGCAGCTCCCGGCCGTACTCGCTGCTGATGGACTCCGGGTGGAACTGGACACCCCAGATCGGCCGGGTACGGTGGCGCACGCCCATGACCACGCCGTCCTCGGTCCAGGCGATCTCCTCCAGCTCCTCGGGCAGTCGGCCCGCCGCCAGCGAGTGGTACCGCACCACGTCGTACGGGCTCGGCAGGCCCGCGAAGATGTCGGCGCCGGTGTGGTGCACCGGCCAGATCCGGCCGTGCATCGGCTCCGGCGCGTGGACGACCTCGCCGCCGAAGAGGTGGCAGATGCCCTGGTGACCGAGGCACACGCCGAGCACCGGGAGACCGCTCTCCAGAATCGCTCGCCGGCTGATGCCGAAGTCCCTCTCCCGGTCGGGCCGGCCGGGCCCGGGCGAGATCACGATCGCGTCGAAGTCGTCGAAGCGCAGCTCCGACCAGTCGGAGCCGTTCTTCACCACCACCGGCGGGCGGCCGTTGGTCTCGCCGAGCAGCTGGTAGAGGTTGTACGTGAAGGAGTCGTAGTTGTCGATCAGCAGCGTTCTCACGGCGCGCTCCCGATGACCATGTCCTCCACCCGGCAGGTCTCCTCGATGATCAGGTCGTAGAGCGCGCGCAGGAAGTCCTGGCTGATGCCGTGCTCCTCGCCGAACCGGGCGGCACGGTCCTGAACAATCCTGATCCGGTGAGGCTGCATCATCTGGACATCGTGCTCACGCTTGAAGTGCGCGATTTCCACACAGGTCTCGATGCGCGCCCGCAGCTCCTCAAGAAAACGTTCGTCAATGCTGTCGAGCCTCGCCCGAAGCACCTCGAGACCATCTGCAGCCGGTTTTTCCGGCATGGGCTTTCCTCCCCTGCCCGTCGCTTTTCCGAAAGCGCCGGAAAACGGCGTCGATCGGTGCCCCACTCATGCCCTGTACTCTGCCGTCCGGCCCTCGCGGTTGCCATGCCCGAGATGGTTCGGAACAGCGCAGTGCGCGAAATGCCATGGTGCCAAATCGGGCAAATGCTGACACATCACCTGCTCTTCGAGCTGTTTTGCGGGTCGACCGGAGCGCCACCAGCATGAATCGGTCATGTCAATTCGGTCGGGAGCCGCAACCGCCGAGCCGCTTTACGACGCCTCCTCCCTGGTCACTTGCCAAAAACGTCGGCGTGAACTCATAGTTTCGGTCTGTCTGACGGATGAGGATCCATTCGAATGGGGGGGTGCTATGGAACTCCTGGCCGCCGGCGGTCCGGATTCTGCGAGGCACGGAATTGATGAAGTGACGTCCCTGACCGACCTGCTCACGGCGCAGGCCGGGATTCGTCCCGACGACATCGCGGTGGAGTACGGGGACGAGCTCCTGTCCTTCCGCGGACTCCTGGACCGGGCCGCGGACCTCGCCTCCTGTCTGCGAGGTCTCGGCGTGGGACGCGACGACTGCGTTGGCGTCTTCCTCGAACCGTCCACGGCCCTGCCGGTGGGCGTCTGGGGCGTCCTCTTCGCCGGCGGCGCCTACCTCCCGCTGTCACCGGACTACCCCGACGAGCGCATCCGCGCGATGGCCGAGGATTCCCGTGCCAAGGTCCTCCTCACCGATGAGTCGCTCCGGGCCCGGCTCGCCGAGCTCGCACCGCCCGGCACCCGGATCATCACCCCGGCGGACGTGACCGTCGGTCCACGTCCCGCCGGGGACCCGTCGGACCGCCTGACCGCCTCTCCGGCCCCGGGCGACCTGGCCTACGTCATCTACACCTCGGGCAGCACCGGCAGGCCCAAGGGCGTGATGGTCGAGCACCGCAGCATCGTCCATCAGATGCTCTGGCTCGGCCGGGCGTACGGCCTGGGTCCGGCCGACACCGTCCTGCAGAAGACACCGATCAGCTTCGACGCCGCTCAGTGGGAGATCCTGGCGCCCTGCGTCGGCAGCCGGATCGTGCTGAGCGCGCCCGGGGCGTACCGGGACCCGGAGGGCCTGGTCGACACGGTCGTCCGGCACGGCGTGACCACGGTGCAGTGCGTGCCCACCCTTCTGCAGGCGCTGCTGGACACCGACCGGCTGCCCGAGTGCGCCTCGCTGACCCAGGTGTTCTGCGGCGGCGAGGCACTGCCTCGCCGTCTCGCGCAGCGCTTCGTCGAGACCCTGGAGAAGTGCGAACTGATCAACCTCTACGGGCCCACCGAGTGCACCATCAACGCCTCTGCCTTCACCGTGGACCCGGCCACCGTCGCAGACGGGCCGCCGGGCATCCCGATCGGCGCTCCCGTGGACGGCACGGTGTTCCACGTCCTGGACGAGCGGATGGCACCGGTGGCCCCCGGCTCGATCGGCGAGCTGTACATCAGCGGTGTCCAGGTCGCGCGCGGTTACCTGCACCGCCCGGACCTCACGGCCGAACGCTTCGTGCCCAATCCCTTCTCCGACCACCCGGCCCACGCCACCCTGTACCGCACGGGCGATCTGGTCCACGAGACGGACGACTCCCGGTTCCGGTTCGCCGGCCGCGCGGACCGGCAGGTGAAGCTGCGCGGGTACCGGGTCGAGCTGGACGAGATCCGGCTGGCCATCGAGGCGCACGACTGGGTCAGGAACGCCGCCGTCCTGGTCAAGGACGACCCCGCGACCGGCTACCAGAACCTCGTCGCCTGCATCGAACTCAGCCCGCGCGAGGCGGTGTTGATGGACCAGGGCAACCACGACCCACACCATGTCTCCAAGGCCAGCAGGTTCCAGGTACGGGCACAACTGGCCGACGGCGGCTGCCGCGACGCCGCGGACCTGGCCACCCGCCCCTTCGTCGAGCTGCCGGGCCGGACACCCACTCCCGAGCAGCGACGCCGGGTGTTCGCCCGCAAGACCTACCGGTTCTACGAGGGCGGTGAAATCCGCCCGTCGGACCTTCTCGCACTGCTCGGCAGACGGGTGCGGGGCACCGGCGCCCGACTGCCGAGCGCCCTCGACCTCACCGAACTCGGCGAGATCCTCCGCTACTTCGGCCAGTACCCGAGCGACGACCGGCTGCTTCCCAAGTACGGATACGCCTCACCCGGTTCGTTGTACGCCACGCAGCTGTACCTGGAGGTCGGCCACGGGATCCGCGGCCTGGCTCCCGGCTACTGGTACTACCACCCGGTGCACCACCGGCTCGTCCTGATCGAGGCGAAGCAGGTTCCGGGCCGGGCCGGTCTCCGCTTCCACTTCGTGGGCCGGAGGCGGGCGATCGAGCCGGTCTACCGCAACAACGTCCAGGAGGTCCTGGAGATCGAGGCCGGCCACATGGTCGGCCTGCTGGAGGAGGTGCTCCCCGCCCACGGGCTGGACCTCGCTCCCGCCCCGTACGCACCCGCCGAGAAGCGGCACCTGCACTGCGCCGCCGAGGACCACTACCTCGGAGCCTTCGAGCTCGTCCCGTTCCGTGCCGACCGGCCGGACGTCCCGGTGGACGTGTACGTGCAGGTCCACCCCGGACGGATCCGCGGCCTGGCCGCCGGTCAGTACCGCTACGCCGACGGCATGCTGCAGCGGATCTCCGACGAGCTGGTGCTCAAGCGACACGTCATCGCCATCAACCAGCAGGTGTACGAGCGCGCCGCGCTCGGCATCACGGTGGTGAGCCCGGCTCCCGTGGGCTGGCGGTCCTATCTGGACCTGGGGCGCAAGCTGCAGCAGCTTCAGATGAACGACTCCGCCTTCGGGTTCATGGCGGCCGGCTACAGCTCCAGGACCGGCAACGACCTGCCCGCCGCCAAGCGGATGGCGGACGTGCTGAGCGACGGCGGTCACCCCACCGGCCCCTCGTACTTCTTCGTCGGCGGGCGGGTCAGCGAGGAGCAGCTCGCCCACGAGGGCATGCGCGAGGACAGTGTCCACATGCAGGGCCCGGCGGAGATGATCAGGGCCGACCTGGTCGACCGGCTGCCGGACTACATGGTGCCCAACCGCTTGGTCGTCATGGACCGGCTGCCGCTCACCTCCAACGGAAAGATCGATGTCAGAGCGTTGGAGGCGTCCCCCGAGACCGACTTCGCGCCCGCGGACCGGCCGTTCGTCGCGCCGCGGACGACCACCGAGCGGATCATCCGTGAGCTGTGGCAGTCCCGGATGGGTCAGCAGGCGGCCTCGGTGCGGGACGACTTCTTCGAGCGCGGCGGCAACTCGCTGATCGCGGTCGGGCTGGTGAACCAGATCAACCGTCAGTTCGGCTGCTCCCTCCCGTTGCAGGTCCTGTTCGAGTCCCCGACCATCGAGGAGCTGGCCCGCCGGGTGGACGGGCAGCGCGGTGCCTCCACCTCCCGGCTGGTGCCGCTGGGCGCCGCGCGCTCGGGCCGGCCGGTCTACTGCTGGCCCGGTCTCGGCGGTTACCCGATGAACCTGCGGCCGCTGGCCCTGCGTCTGGGCCCGGAACGCCCGTTCTTCGGCATCCAGGCCCGCGGCGTCAACGCGGGCGAGCACCCGTGTGCCACCATCGCGGAGATGGCCGCGGAGGACGTGCGGGTGATCAGGGACCTCCAGCCCGAGGGCCCGTACACGCTGTGGGGCTACTCCTTCGGCGCACGGGTGGCATTCGAGACGGCCCACCTGCTGGAGCAGGCCGGCGAGCAGGTGGATCAACTGCTGCTGATCGCTCCCGGGCAGCCGAAGCTCCGCACGACCGGCGGCGGCCGGGCGTGCTACACCGACCCTGGATACCTGACCATCCTCTTCTCGGTGTTCGCCGGCACCGTCACCGGCCCTGCCCTGGACGAGTGCCTGCGCGCGACCGGGGACGAGGAGAGCTTCGTCTCGTACATCGTCGAGCACTTCGACGGCCTGGACCGGGAGCTGGTCGCGAGGATCACCACCATCGTCCGGCAGACCTACGAGTTCACCTACAACTTCGCCGAGCTGCGGACGAGGAGGATCCACGCCCCGGTGACCATCCTCAAAGCCGACGGCGACGACTACTCGTTCATCGAGAGCAGCAGCGGTTACTCGGCCGTCGGGCCGCAGGTCGTCAACCTCACGGCCGACCACTACGGCATGCTCCGCGAGCCCGGTGTGGAGGAGCTGGCCGGCGTCATCGCCGCCCGTCTCGGAACCGGCCGGCCCGGCGCCGACCGCCGTGACACGCCGGCTGCCCACTGACCGTCACCGAACGTCCCTCACCCCGTCCCGAGAAAAGAGGAACAGCCATGCCCCACGTCAACATCAAGCACTTCCCCACTCCGATCAGCGAGGAACAGAGGGCCCGACTGGTCGCCGCGATCACCGAGGCGTTGAAGGAGAACCTCCGCTGCACCGACGACGCGGTGTCGATCGCGCTCGAGCCGGTCGACCCGGCCGAGTGGAACGACCGGGTCTACGTCCCGGAGATCGTGGACCGCCGCGAACTGCTGTGCAAGGTGCCGAACTACTGATGCTCCCACCCATACCGTCGCGGGACCTCCCGTGAACGGCTGCCGGTGGTCGCACGGCGAATGGCCGGGGTTCCGAAGAACCCCGGCCATTCACCCGCGCCCCGGGTGCGGTGGCGCTACGGCTTCACGTACAGCCGCGTCGCGTCGATGTTGGCGAAGAACTTGTGGTACGTCGCGCCACCGACGTGCGAGCCGGACATCTGCAGCTGCTTGTAGTAGACCGTCGGAACGGCCGGGACGTCGTTCCTGGCGATCGAGTCGCTCAGGGCCATCCACGCCGACGCGGCCTTCTGCGGGTCGGTCATGGTCTTGATGCAGTCGATCCGCCGGTTGACCCGGGGATCGTCGAGCATCGAGTAGTTGGAGGAGCCGTTGGCGACCGTCCGGCCGTCGAAGACCGGCGGGAGCACGGTCAGACCGCTGGGCCAGTCCGCGCCCCACGCCGAGCCGTACATGTCGAAGGTGTTGTCGGTCTTCCCGATGGTGTCGTAGTAGTTGCGGCCCGGGATCGCGACGCGCTCCACGTCGAAGCCGGCCTTCTCCAGCGCGGTCTCGATGGCCGCCGAGTACTGCTGGGCGGCGGGGCTGTCCACGAAGGCGTAACGGACCTTCATGCCGAGCTTGTGCTCGCTCGCGAGGATCCGGCGGGCCTTCGCCGGCTCGCCCTCAGGGTGCGCGACCTTTCCGAGCGGGTCGCTCTTCCGGTAGCCGGGCAGGGTGGGGCTGATGAAGCTGCCGGCCAGTTCGGCGCCGTACGCGCCGCCTTGGGCGTCGTAGACGGCCTTGGTCGGGATGGCGTAGGCGAGGGCGAGCCTCAGTCGCCGGTCGGTGATCCGCCGGGTGTTGAAGTTGATCTGGGCGACGTACGGCTGGTAGCCCGCGAGGGTCCGTTGCGCCATACCCGGGTCGGCCATGATCGCGGCGATGCTGTCCCGGTCCACCGAGTTCGTGAACGAGGTCGCGGTCCGGTCGTCACCGGTGTCGTTCATCATGCGGTGGGTGGAGTCCACACTGGAGACGCCGAAGGAGATCTGGAACGTGTCCGGGTACTGGTGGCGTGCCGAGTCCGTGGCCGCGTCCCACTGGGTGTTGCGGACCAGGGTCATCGAGGTGCCCGGCTTGAACTCCTGGATCCGGTAGGGGCCGGAGGCCACCGGTGCCAGGTCGTACGCCTCCTTGGTGTCCTTGGCCCTGGGAACCGCACCGTAGCCGGCGAGCGCCAGTGCGTAGGGAAGGTCGGGCTGCGCCTTCTTGAAGTGGAAGACGATCGTCTTCGCGTCCGGAGTGGCGAGCACGGAGTCCGGCAGGTGGCTGCCCGTGTACGGGCCCTCGGGCAGCAGGTTGCGGTAGTCCGCGCCGCTGGTGTCCGCCAGCCAGTGCTGGAGGTAGGTCGGGCCGTTGGTGACGAACGGCGCGAAGAGGCGCTCGACGGACTGGCGGATGTCGGCCGAGGTGATCGGCGTGCCGTCCTCCCACCTGATGCCGTCCTTGAGCGTGTACGTCCAGGTCTTTCCACCGTCGGTCATCCGGCCGCTGTCGGTGGCGAGATCGCCGACGAGCGTGTAGGCGCCCGCGTTGTCGAGTCGGTAGGTGGTCAAGCCGCGGTGGATCAGCGTGGCCAGCTGCGCCTGGTTGTTGACCCGGATCTGGGCGGGGTCCAGGTGGCCGAAGGTGTCCTGCTGGAGCACGTTGAGGGTGCCGCCGCCGATGGCCCCGGGAATCGGCTGCGCGGGACCGGTGGACCCCGCGGCATCGGCAAAGGTGATCCCTGCGGGGTCCGTGCCCGCGGCCTGGACGCTCGGGCCGGTCTGCGCGCCCGCGGCCGCCGTCGCGGCGGTGCCGCCGGTGAGGATCAGCGATCCCGCGGTGACGGCCACCAGGGCGATTCTGGCACTGGATCTGGACATACCGGATATGTCGGCCACACGAGCCATAGAGGTACCCCCCATTTTGTCGGAGTAGGAGTGCGTGGACGGCGGACAGCTCGCGTCGGGGCGGGTGTCCTGCCGGTGTGAACGCCTGCGGACGCCCCGCGTCGGCCATGGCTGCGGTCCGTCGGATCGCACCGCCGCCCGGCAGTCGGCCGGGACCGGTGAGTTCGAACCGAACTCCCGCCGGAACGAAGCCGATTGTTGTCGAATTCCGATGGAATGCGTGTGCGGCGTTCATTCGCCACGACTCTCCCAATCGCCGCCTTCGCCGGTCAAGGGTGCGGCGCCTCCGCTATGTGAACGGGATGGTTCGGAATAATGCAATGGCACCCTGCACGTTCCGGCAGCCCGTGTCCGAGGGGATGTGTCCGCCGTCCGGCCTGCCGCATCGCGCCGTCGTCCCCTCCCCGCACAGGCTGTCCGCGATGGCTGTCGACCGACGCACCGTGCTGCGCTCCACGGCCCGTCCGGCCGCTGTCACCGCCACCGGTGGTCTGCTCGCCGGCACGACCCCGAGCGCCGTCGCAAGCACGAACGCGCCGCCCTGCACGGCCCGCCCATCGCGTTCGCGCCGACCGGCGTCGAAGCTCGAGCGACACCGGGGCCGCACACCCGGCGGCGTCATGGTTCGCGTCCTCCGGCGGATCCTCGCACCGACCGCCGCGATCCGGCACAACGACCGCACCGGCCGGCCCGTCGTACGCCCGCTGACGGCGTACGACCACCGAACCCCTCGGCATCAATCATCCAGTACCTGCCCGGGCGCGGCCGCGCCCGGGCAGGCCACCTGTGCTACCAGGCGTAGTCCTCGGGGGCGGTGCGGTGGCCCGGGAAGATCTCGTCCAGGCGCTCCAGGGTCTTCTGGTCCAGCGTCAGCTCCAGCGCGCGGTCGGCCGCGTGCAGCTGGTCCAGGGTGCGCGGGCCGACGATCGGGGCGGTGACGCCCTCGCGGGAGAGCAGCCAGGCCAGGGCGATGTCGCCGGGCTCGTGGCCGAGTTCGGCGGCGAGGTCCTCGTACGCCTGGATCTGCTCGCGGTGCTTCTCCAGGGTCTCGGCGGCCCGGCCGGAGGCGCGCCGCACGCCCTCGCGCTCCTTGCGCAGGACGCCGCCGAGCAGGCCGCCGTGCAGCGGCGACCAGGGGATGAGGCCGAGACCGTAGTGCCGGGCGGCGGGCAGCACCTCGAGCTCGACGCTGCGCTCCAGCAGGTTGTAGAGCGACTGCTCGCTGGTCAGGCCGAGGAAGTTGCGGGCCCTGGCGGTCTCCTGGGCCTGCGCGATGTGCCAGCCGGCGAAGTTGCTCGACCCCACATAGACGATCTTGCCCTGGGCGGTGAGCACCTCCATCGCCTGCCAGATCTCCTCCCAGGGAGTCGCCCGGTCGATGTGGTGCATCTGGTAGAGGTCGATGTGGTCGGTCTGCAGGCGCCTGAGGCTGGCGTCGACCGCGCGGCGGACGTGGAGTGCGGAGAGCCTGCCCTCGTTGGGCCACTCCCCCATGTCGCCGTACAGCTTGGTGGCGATGACGGTCTTCTCGCGGCGGCCGCCGCCCCGGGCGAACCAGTTGCCGATGATCTCCTCGGTGCGGCCCTTGTTCTCGCCCCAGCCGTAGACGTTGGCGGTGTCGAAGAAGTTGATGCCCAGTTCGTGGGCGGTGTCCATGATCCGGTGGGCGTCGTCCTCCTCGGTGTGCGGACCGAAGTTCATGGTGCCGAGGCAGAGCCGGGAGACGGTGAGGCCGGTGCGGCCGAGGTGGGTGAACTCCATGGGCCCCACCCTCTGCCACCCGGCCACCGCTGTCCAGGATTTCGTTCGCGCCGTGGATCAATCCCGTCGGCGGCGCCGCACCCGGCCCGACCGGCCGTCAGCGGGGCGCCGCCGCCGGGAACGCGGGCGTCAGGCCGTCCGGCGCAGCAGTGCGAGGTACATCGCGTCGGTGCCGTGCAGGTGGGGCCAGAGCTGGACGTCCGGGCCGTCGCCGAGGGCGGGGACGCCGGGCAGCAGCGGGCGGGCGTCGATCCACTCCAGGCCGCTCTCGCCGCGCAGCACGTCGTCGACGACCGCGCGGGTCTCGGCCAGGTGCGGCGAGCAGGTGGCGTAGCCGACCACGCCGCCGATGCGGGTGGCGCGGATCGCCCCGCGCAGCAGGTCGCGCTGGAGCGGGCCGAAGCCGGCGATGTCGTCGGGGCGGCGGCGCCAGCGGGCCTCCGGGCGGCGGCGCAGTGCGCCGAGGCCGGAGCAGGGCACGTCGACCAGGACGCGGTCGAAGGTGCCGGGCGCCCAGGCGGGCCGGGTGCCGTCGGCGGCGATCACGGTGTACGGGCCGGGGTTGCCGGCGAGGGCGCGGGCGACCAGGCGGGCGCGGTGCGGCTGCTTCTCGGAGGCGACGAGGGCGGCGCCGCGTTCGGCGGCGAGTGCGCCGAGCAGGGCGGCCTTGCCGCCGGGGCCGGCGCAGCCGTCCAGCCAGAGGCGGTCCGGGCCGTCCAGCGGGGCGGCGGCGAGGGCGAGGGCGACGAGCTGGCTGCCCTCGTCCTGGACGCCGGCCCGGTTCTCGCGGACGGCGGCCAGCCCGGCCGGGTCGCCGCCCTCGGCGAGCCGCAGCGCGTACGGGGACCAGCGGCCGTCCCCGGCCTCGGGCAGGGCCTCGCGGAGTTCGGCGACGGTGGCGCGGCCGGGCCGGGCGACGAGGGTGACCTCGGGGCGGTCGTTGTCGGCGCGCAGGAGTTCCTCGATGGCGGTGCGGCCGGAGGCGTCGGGCTGCCAGCGGCCGAGGGCGTCCCAGAGCGAGGAGACCACCCAGCGGGGGTGGGAGTGGACGACGGCGAGGTGGTCCTCGGCGTCCTCGTCGTACGGCGGGGCGACCTGCTCGATCCAGGCGTCGAGGTCCTGGGCGCTGATCCGGCGGAGCACCGCGTTGACGAACTTGGCCCGTCCGTCGCCGAGCACCGCGCGGGCGAGTTCGACGGTGGCGGAGACCGCGGCGTGGGTCGGGATGCGGGTGGCGAGCAGCTGGTGGGCGCCGAGCGAGAGCACGTCCAGGACGGGCGGGTCGACCTCGCGCAGCGGGCGGTCGATGCAGGCGGCGATGATCGCGTCGTAGGTGCCCTGGAGGCGCAGCGTGCCGTAGACCAGTTCGGTGGCGAGGGCCGCGTCGCGGCGGTCCATGCCCTTCTGCTCGGCCTCGCGGAGCAGCGAGGGCAGGACGAGGTTGGCGTAGGCGTCGCGCTCGTCGACGGCGCGCAGGGCGCGGAAGGCGACGATCCGGGCCGGGTCCTTCTTGGGGCGGCGGTGCGGGCGGGGTGCGCGCTTGGCGCTGGGCGTGGTCACAGGTGCCTCGAATGTGCTGCGGAGGAAGGGTGGTTCGGGTTGTTGCCGCAGGGGCGGCGGGTTTGCGGCAGGGTCAGTCGCCGAGCCGCTCGCCGGACTCGATGCGGACCCCTCGGGCCCAGTCTGCCGCCCGCATCTGCTTCTTGCCCTGCGGCTGGACGTCGCCGAGTTCGATCTCGTGGCTGCCGGTGCCGACGCGGACGCTGCGCTTGGTCACGGCGAGCTCGCCGGGGGCCAGCTCGGAGGAGCCGGTGACCAGGGTGACCGGGCCGGCGAGCTTGAGCCGCTCGCCGCGGAAGACCGTCCAGGCGCCGGGGGCGGGGGCGCAGCCGCGGACGAGGCGGTCGACCCGCAGGGCGGGGTGGTGCCAGTCGATCCGGGCGTCCTCGACGTTGATCTTGGGGGCGACGGTGACGCCGTCGGCGGGCTGCGGGACGGCGTGCAGGTTGCCGTCCTCGATGCCGTCCATGGTGGCGGCGAGCAGGCGGGCGCCGGAGTGCGAGAGGCGGGTCAGCAGGTCGCCGCTGGTGTCGGCGGGGCGGATCTCCTCGGTGACGACGCCGTACACCGGGCCGGAGTCCAGGCCCTCCTCGATGAGGAAGGTGGAGGCGCCGGTGACCTCGTCGCCGGCCATCACCGCGTGCTGCACCGGGGCGGCGCCGCGCCAGGCGGGCAGCAGCGAGAAGTGCAGGTTGACCCAGCCGTGCCGGGGGATCTCCAGGGCGGCGGGGCGCAGCAGGGCACCGTAGGCGACCACCGGGCAGCAGTCGGGGGCGAGTTCGGCGAGGCGGGCGAGGAAGTCCGGGTCGCTCGGCTTCGCGGGCTTGAGCACCTCGATGCCGGCCTCCTCGGCGCGCTGGGCGACCGGGCTGGCGACCGTGCGGCGGCCGCGGCCGGAGACCGCGTCGGGGCGGGTCACCACGGCGACCACCTCGTGCCGGTCGGAGGCCAGCAGGGCGTCCAGGGCGGGGACGGCGACCTCGGGGGTGCCGGCGAAGACGAGGCGCATGGGTGCCTTTCTCGGAGCGGTTCCTCGGGCCCGGCGGGGCGGCGGAGGAGGGTCAGCGGGCGGAGCCGAAGGTGGAGTGCGGGGACAGCCGGACGGTCGGCGCCGGCCCCTCGCCCCAGTCGGCCTCGCGGATGGCCTTGAGCGCGGCCTTGCGCGCCTCGCGGTCGAGGCGGTCGACGAAGATGATGCCGTCGAGGTGGTCGGTCTCGTGCTGGATGCAGCGGGCGAGCAGCTGGGTGCCCTCGATCGTCACCGGGTCGCCGTGCATGTTGAAGCCCCTGGCGACGACGCCGTAGGCCCGCTTGGTCTCGAAGCGCAGGCCCGGCAGCGAGAGGCAGCCCTCGGGGCCGTCCTGCTCCTCATCGGTGAGCGACAGGTCGGGGTTGATCAGGTGGCCGACCTCGCCGTCCACGTTGTAGGTGAACACCCGCAGCGATATGCCGAGTTGGGGCGCGGCGAGACCGGCGCCGGGGGCGTCGAGCATGGTGTCGGTGAGGTCCTTGACCAGGCGCCGCAGCTCCTTGTCGAAGGTGGTCACCGGCTTGGCCGTGGCGCGGAGCACCGGGTCGCCGAAGATCCTGATCGGCTGGATCGCCATGGCTGCGGAGGCTCCTCGGGGCGTCGGCGGCGGAGAACGTACCCGGAGAGTCTATGCAATGGGCACGGCCCGCCGGGGCCGGGTTCGGCGAGGTCGGGGCGGGTGGGCGGTGGTCGCGGAATTCCCATCGACCTTCTCGGACGGGCGCGTTACCCGGGCCAGGGGTCGGGCGTTGGTCAAGTGGAATTGACCGGGACGCAGTGGCGTCACGGTCGCAGCCGACGGTACGGAGAGGTGGCGCCGAGGCCATGGCCGAGCAGATCAACCACGATGCAAGGGCGCGGGCGAGCCTGCACCTGCTGGTGCGGGACATCGAGCGGGTCCGGCGCCAGGTGGACGCCCTGCGCACCCTGACCGCCCAGCTGGGGAACGTCTACCGGCCGCGCCGGCCCAGCACCTCGGCGGGTTTCGTCGTGTACGGGCGGGCTCCCGCGCCGACCGTCCGGCTGGCGCAGGAGCTGCGGGAGAGCGTGGAGACGCTGGTGGCGGCGGCGGTCGAGTTCGACCGGGCGCTCGGCTTCTCCTGGGACTCGGTGGGCTCCGCGCTCGGGGTGACCAAGCAGGCGGTGCACCGCCGGTACGGGATGCGCCGGCCCGCCAACGAGCTGCTGGCGGCGGTCTCGGTGCCGGCGTCCTCCGCGCCGCGCGAGGAGCAGTCCGCCGAGCCGGTCCACGAGCGGGCCGAGGCCTCCGCGGCCGGCGACCTCTCCGGGACGGTGCCGCAGGCCCGGCAGGGCGGGCTGGGCGTCCCGCACGGCGCCCGCATCGCCCGCTGACCCGGCGGCCGCGGTCTGCCGTCCCGTCCGTGGGCGCCTGCAGACCGCGGGCGCGGGGCGGGTGTCAGCGCCCTGCCTCCTCGTAGGCCGCGACCTTCTCCGAGACGCCCTCGAGCAGCGGCTCGAGCCGGTCGACCGGCTTCTGGTACTCGGCGACCCGGCCGTCGGACCACTGTCCGAGCCCGACGACCATCGCCCGTCCCTGTCCGGTGAACGACTGCACCATGCCGCTGTCCGGGGGCAGGGTGGGCAGGCCGGAGCCGGGCGGCGGCGCCTGCGCGCCCACCTGGTAGGAGTCGAAGGCCATCGTCAGCCTGGTGACCAGCTTCACGGTGTCGGCCGGGTCCTTCATGGTGAAGACCGCCAGGTTGAACTGGTTGTTCTGCGCGTCCTTGTAGAGCGCGACCTGCTCACCGACGCAGCCCCTGCTCTCCTCGATCATGGTCGCCAGCAGCGGCCCGACCGAGTCCGGCTCGGTGCAGCTCTTCAGCACGACGGCGCCCACCTTGGTGAACACCGCGCCGCCCGCTCCCTTCACCTGGGCGGGGAAGGCCTCGGCCGGCGGCACCATCGGGCGGTCGGAGAGCGGCGCGGCCGCGACGCCGGTGCTCGGCGGGGCGGAAACGGTCGGCGACGCGGGGGCCGTCGGCGGGGCGGAAGCGGTCGGCGGGGCCACCGGGGCGTCCTCGTCGGCCGGCTGCCCGAGGAACGTGAACGCCGCGAAGGTCAGTGCCGCGGCCGCCGCGGCGAAGGCGACGTTGCGCGGCCACGCCGCTTGAACCGGTCCGGCACCGGAGGGCCCGGTACCGGACTCTCCTTGACGGTCGCGGCCCGGACGAAGTCCTCGTCGAGCACCACGTCGAACGGGTCGCCGGACGGCCGCTCCGGGCCCTGGTCACTGTTTCTTCTCGACACGGAGCAACCCTGGTGATCAGCGGGTTTGCGCCGACAACCCGCCGGTCGCGGCTCGATCACCGTTTTGGATCAACCGATGTCGGGCGGGTCGACGCGGATCCGCACCGGATCGGCGCCGCGCAGCGCCAGCCGGGCGATCTGCGCCGCCTTCAGGGCCGAGGCCAGCGCAGCGCCCTGCCCCGGCGGGACCCGCAGCAGCGCCCGCTCGACCTCCTCCGCCCTGCCCCCGGGCACCGGCACCGGGCCCAGGACGTCGGCGCCCTCGGGCAGCCTGAGCAGGCCGAGCAGGTCCGCCACCGCCCGGGGCGACCCGGTGACCGAGGCCATCCGGGAGACCGGCGGGAAGTGCAGCAGCTCCCGTTCCTCCAGCTCGGTGGCGGCATGGCCGGCCGGGTCCCAGCGGACCAGGGCCTGCACGGGGCGGGCGGTCGGCTCGGCGACCACGACGACCGTGCCGCCCTCGGCGGCGGGCCGCACAAGGGCGGCGGCGGTCAGCCAGCGGCGCAGCGCCTCCTCGCCGGCCCGCAGGTCGGGGCGGGTGAGCAGCGCCCAGCCGTCCAGCAGCAGGGCGGCCGCGTACCCGCCCTCGGCGACCGGTTCGGCCCCCGGGGTGGAGATCACCAGTGCGGGTGTGCCCGGGACGGCGGCCAGCACCGACTCCCGTCCGGAGGCCCGTACCGGCACCCGGGGGAAGGCCTTGCCGAGTTCCTCGGCCGTCCGCCGGGCGCCGACCACCTGGGCGCGCAGCCGGAACGAGCCGCACTCGGCGCAGTGCCAGTCCGGCTCGTCCGTGCCGCACCAGGCGCAGGTGAGCGGCACCTCGGCCCCGGCCGACTGCAGCGGGCCGCCGCAGGGCCGGCAGCGGGCCGGTGTCCGGCAGCGCCCGCAGGCCAGGCTCGGTACGTATCCGCGCCGCGGCACCTGGATCAGCACCGGGCCGCGGGCCAGCGCCTCGCGCGCCACCTCCCAGGCCACCGTGGGCAGCCGGGCGGCCTGTGCCGCGGCGTCCCTGGCCTGGTCCTGGTCGGTCACCGTGCGCACCCGCGGGGCCAGCGCACGGACGGTCTCGCGCTCGGCGGCCAGCGGCCGCGCCCAGCCGGTCTGCAGCAGCCGGGCCGCCTCGACCGTCGTGGAGAGCCCGCCGAGCAGCACGCCGGTGCCCTCCTCCGCTGCCCGCAGCAGCGCCACCTCCCGGACGTGCAGGTACGGGGCGTTCGGGTCGCTGTGGCTGCTGTCGCCGTCGGACCAGACGGCGATCAGCCCGAGGTCGCGCACCGGCGCGAACACGGCCGCCCGGGTGCCGACCACGGCGCGCACGGAGCCGCGGCTCACCGCCAGCCAGCTCCGGTACCGCTCCTGCGGGCCGGCCTCCGCGGCCAGCACCGTGTGCCGGCCCGCACCGAGCAGGTCGGTCAGTGCCTCGTCGACCCGGGCGACGGCCCGGCCGTCCGGCAGGACGACCAGTGCGCCGCGGCCGGAGGCCAGGGCGGCGGCCACGGCCCGGGCGATCTCGGCGGGCCAGCCGGGGCCCGGCAGTGCCGTCCACACGGCGCGCGGGGCGTGGCCGGCGGCCAGTGAGTCGAGGAAGGACGGGCCCTGCGGGTAGTCGGTCCAGCTGCCCGGCTCCGGTGCGGCGGGCGGCGGCAGCGGGCGCGGGGAGGGCTCGGCCTCGGCACCGGCGTGCCGCGGCGGCACCGCGAGTTGGAGGACGTCGGCGAGGCTGCCGGCGTAGCGGTCGGCGACGGCGCGGCACAGCCGCAGCAGGGCCGGGGTGAGCACCCGCTCCGGGGAGAGCACCCTGGCCAGCGGCGCCAGCGGGCCGGCGTAGTCGGAGGTGGCGCGGCGTTCCACGACGAAGCCGTCGTGCAGGGCGCCGCCCTCGCGGCGGCCGGAGGCGGCGACCCGTCCGCCGAACCGCACGCGGACCCGCACCCCGGGCAAGGCGTCCTCGGCCATCGCTGCGGGCACCGCGTAGTCGAAGTACTGGTCGAGGCTGAGCACGCCCTTGTCCACCAGCACCCGCGCCACCGGGAGCTCGGCGGCCAGCTCGACGCCCCGGGCGGCCCGCGGCCTGGCCTTGCGCACCGTCTCCCGGATGAACGCCAGCTGCTCGCCGGCGCCGTCTTGGCCGCTCATCCACCCTCCGCACTACCCGTCCGCCGCCAACATAGCCGACCGCGCCGACAGGTCCGCCCGCCGCGCGGACCGGCCGCGGAGGCCGCCGTCCGGCCGGGTGCGGGAAGCCGGGTGCGGGAACGCCGGAGGCGGCAGCCCCCGAGTGGGTGGCTGCCGCCTCCGGTGCGACGGCTGGGTCAGGCGCTGACGGCCTTCTTCAGCTGCTCGACGCGGTCGGTGCGCTCCCAGGTGAAGTCCGGCAGCTCACGGCCGAAGTGGCCGTACGCGGCGGTCTGGGCGTAGATCGGCCGGAGCAGGTCCAGGTCGCGGATGATCGCGGCCGGGCGGAGGTCGAACACGTCGGTGACGGCCTTCTGGATCGCCAGGACCGGGACGGTCTCGGTGCCGAAGGTCTCGACGAACAGGCCGACCGGCTCGGCCTTGCCGATCGCGTACGCGACCTGCACCTCGGCGCGGCGGGCGAGGCCCGCGGCGACGATGTTCTTCGCCACCCAGCGCATCGCGTACGCGGCGGAGCGGTCGACCTTGGACGGGTCCTTGCCGGAGAAGGCGCCGCCGCCGTGGCGGGCGTAGCCGCCGTAGGTGTCGATGATGATCTTGCGGCCGGTGAGGCCGGCGTCGCCCATCGGGCCGCCGATCTCGAAGCGGCCGGTCGGGTTGACCAGCAGGCGGTAGTCCTCGGTGACCAGCTTGATGCCCTCGTCGGCGAGCGCCTTCAGCTCCGGCTCCACGACGAACTCGCGGATGTCCGGGGTGAGCAGCGACTCCAGGTCGATGTCGCTCGCGTGCTGCGAGGAGACGACGACGGTGTCGAGGCGGACGGCCTTGTCGCCGTCGTACTCGATGGTGACCTGGGTCTTGCCGTCGGGGCGCAGGTACGGGATGGTCCCGTTCTTGCGGACCTCGGACAGGCGGCGCGAGAGGCGGTGCGCGAGGGTGATCGGCAGCGGCATCAGCTCCGGCGTGTCGTCGCACGCGTAGCCGAACATCAGGCCCTGGTCGCCGGCGCCCTGCTTGTCGAGCTCGTCGTCCTCGCCCTCGACCCGGTGCTCGTGCGCGGTGTCGACACCCTGGGCGATGTCCGGGGACTGCGCCCCGATGGAGACCGACACGCCGCAGGAGGCGCCGTCGAAGCCCTTCTTCGAGCTGTCGTAGCCGATCTCGAGGATCTTGTCCCGGACGAGCTGCGCGATCGGCACGTAGGCCTTGGTGGTGACCTCACCGGCGATGTGCACCAGGCCGGTGGTGATCAGGGTCTCCACGGCGACGCGCGAGGAGGGGTCCTCCTTGAGGAGGGCGTCCAGGATGGTGTCGCTGATCTGGTCAGCGATCTTGTCGGGGTGTCCCTCGGTGACGGACTCCGAGGTGAACAGGCGGCGAGACACAGCGCTCCCTGGGGTTGCAGCGGCTGCTGACTGAATGCCCCGTGAGCAGGGGCATCCGGAAAGACTTGATTCCTGGAGTGTAACGGCCGACCCCCGACATCCGGCACTCCCCCGGTATGGCAGTCGTGTGACCGTTGTTGCGGTCGGTCAGCCGAGGCGTGCGGCCACGGCGTCCCAGACGGCGTCGGCGAGGGCCTCCTTGGGGCCGTGCGGCACCGGGGTCTCGCCGCCGTCGGCGGCCAGGATGGTGGCGGCGTTGGTGTCCTGGCCGAACGCCTTGCCGTCGCCGACCTCGTTCACCACCAACAGGTCGCAGCCCTTGCGGGCGAGCTTGGCGCGGCCGTTGGCGAGCACGTCGTCGGTCTCGGCGGCGAAGCCGACCACCAGCTGGCCGGGGCGGGCCCGGTCGGCGGACAGCTCGGCGAGGATGTCGGGGTTGCGCACCAGGACGACCGGGGCGGGGTCGACCCCGTCCACCTTCTTGATCTTCCCGGCGGCGTACTCGGCGGGCCGGAAGTCGGCGACCGCGGCGGCCATCACCACCGCGTCCGCGTCCGGCACGGCCTTGTGCGCGGCCTCCCGCAGCTGCAGCGCGGTGGAGACCCGCACCACGTCCACGCCCGCGGGGTCGGGGAGCTCGACGTTGGCGGAGAGCAGGGTGACCCGGGCGCCGCGGGCGGCGGCGGTCGCGGCCAGCGCGTAGCCCTGCTTGCCGGAGGAGCGGTTGCCGAGGAAGCGCACCGGGTCGAGCGGCTCGCGGGTGCCGCCCGCGGAGACCACCACGTGCCGGCCGGCCAGGTCCTGCTCGGCGGCACCGCGGGAGAGCACCCGGCGGCAGGCCTCGAAGATCTCGGCCGGGTCGGGCAGCCGTCCCTTGCCGGTGTCCTTGCCGGTGAGGCGGCCGACCGCGGGCTCCAGCACCACGGTGCCGCGGCGGCGCAGGGTTGCGACGTTCTCCTGGGTGGCCGGGTGCTCCCACATCTCGGTGTGCATCGCGGGCGCGAGCACCACCGGACAGCGGGCGGTGAGCAGGGTGTTGGTGAGGAGGTCGTCGGCCAGGCCGTGGGCGGCCTTGGCGAGCAGGTCGGCGGTGGCCGGGGCGACGACGACCAGGTCGGCGTTCTGGCCGATCCGCACGTGCGGCACCTCGTGGACGCTCTCCCAGGTCTCCGTGGCGGCCGGACGGCCGGAGAGCGCGGCCCAGGTCGCCTCGCCGACGAAGTGCAGGGCGGCCTCGGTCGGCACCACGGTGACCTGGTGGCCGGACTCGGTGAACCGTCGCAGCAGATCGCAGGCCTTGTACGCGGCGATGCCGCCGCTGACGCCGAGGACGACGCGCGGTGCGTTCATGGTGGCTGTGTCTCCTTCGGGGGCCGCCCGGGTGGGCTCGACCTCACCCTACGGCGCATCAGACGGCGCGTGCAGCATGACCCCGGGCACAGCGAAGGGCCCGCCGGAACGCGTCCGGCGGGCCCTTGCGCAAGGGGAGGCTCAGGCAGCCTCGACCGCCTCGGCGGTGAGCATGCCGGCGTTGATCTCGCGCAGCGCGATCGACAGCGGCTTCTCGTGCACGTGGGTGTCGACCAGCGGGCCGACGTACTCGAGCAGGCCCTCGCCCAGCTGCGAGTAGTACGCGTTGATCTGGCGGGCGCGCTTGGCCGCGTAGATCACGAGGCTGTACTTGGAGTCGGTCGCCTCGAGCAGCTCGTCGATCGGCGGGTTGATGATGCCCTCGGGCGCGGTCATCGAAGAGGACACGCGAAAACCTTCCGAAAGTGGATTGGTTGATCACACACTGCCTGACGACCGGCTCGACGAGCCGATCCGGTCAGGCTACACCGAGCAAGGCTAGCAGTTCGGCCGCTACCTGCTCGACGGAGGTGTTGACAAGGGTCGTGTCGAACTCCGACTCCGCGGCCAGCTCGACCTTGGCGGCGTCCAGCCGCTGGTCGATCACGTGCTGCGGCTCCGTGCCCCGCCCGGTCAGCCGGCGGACCAGCTCCTCCCAGCTCGGCGGCGCCAGGAAGACCAGCTGGGCCTCGGGCATCGACTCGCGGACCTGGCGGGCCCCCTGCAGGTCGATCTCCAGCAGGACGGGCTCGCCGCGGTCGAGCCGGTCCTGGACCGCCCGCCGGGGGGTGCCGTAGCGGTTGCCGGCGAAGACGGCCCACTCCAGCAGCTCGCCGTTGGCGATCAGCTTCTCGAACTGGTCGTTGTCGACGAAGTGGTACTGGACCCCGTCCCGCTCGCCCGGCCTCGGGTGGCGGGTCGTCACCGACACCGAGAGCCAGACCTCGGGGTACATCTTCCTCATATGAGCGACGACCGTGCTCTTGCCGACCCCGGAGGGGCCGGAGAGCACGGTCAGCCGCGGACGCTCACTCATGCACCGATTATCCCGGATCGCGGACCATCCGGGGACCAGGGGGCCGGAGTCAGGAGGCCGCGCCGCCGAACTCCCGCTCCAGGGAGGCGATCTGGTTGGTACCGAGACCGCGCACGCGGCGGCTCTCGGAGATGCCGAGGCGCTCCATGATCTGCTTGGCGCGCACCTTGCCGACGCCCGGGAGGCTCTCCAGCAGGGCGGAGACCTTCATCTTGCCGATGACCTCGTCATCGGCCTTGCCGGCCTTGATCACGTCGTGCAGCGACGCACCGGAGTGCTTGAGCTTGTTCTTCACGTCGGCGCGCTTCCGCCGAGCTTCGGCGGCCTTGGCGAGCGCAGCGGCGCGCTGTTCGGGGGTAAGGGGCGGAAGAGCCACGCCGTTCACCTCAGGTGTGGATGGAAGGGATGAGCTATGACTGGTGGTGCCCGGCCTCCGGAGAGCAGGCTCTGACCTGCGCAGCGTCGGAAATCCGCCGCTTTCCGGTGACCTACCGCCGGACACTACCCAACTTAGGCCGCCACGTCAGGAAAAGAACACGAAAAGTCCTGGTCAGCCGGGGCAGACACAGGACTTTTCGGGCAAATCCACCTCCCTCGGGGGAGGTTTCTCAGCCGTTTGTGACGCCGCTCACATCCTTGACGAATCGTTCCGCCGCCTCGCGCAGACCGTCGACCGAAGGCCCGTGCTTCAGGACGTCGCGGCTGACGCTGGGCACGACGTTCTTCACCGAGGCCCCGAAGACCCGCGGCAGGTCGGCCGCGGTGGCACCCTGCGCACCCACGCCGGGGGCCAGCAGCGGGCCGTTGATCGCGAGGTCCACGCCCGCCTCGGCGAGGGTCGCGCCGACCACCGCACCGAAGGATCCGAGCGGCTCGGCGCCGGCGTTCTCCGCCGCGAGCCGGCGCAGGATGCCCTGGGCCACGCTCTCGCCGTCCGCGGCGACGGCCCGCTGCACCTCGGCCCCCTCCGGGTTCGAGGTGAGCGCGAGCGCGAACAGGCCGCAGCCGTTCGCCCGGGCCAGGTCCACGGCGGGCTGCAGCGAACCGAAGCCGAGGTACGGGCTGACGGTCAGCGCGTCGGAGAACAGCGGGCTGCCCGGGGAGAGGAAGGTCTCCGCGTACGCGGCCATGGTCGAGCCGATGTCGCCGCGCTTGGCGTCCATCACGACCAGCGCACCGGCCGCGCGGGCGTCGGCGACGCAGCGCTCCAGCACCGCGATGCCCTTGGAGCCGAAGCGCTCGAAGAAGGCGGCCTGCGGCTTGAGCACGGCGACCCGGTCGGCCAGCGCCTCCACAACGGTGCGCGAGAAGGACTCCAGGCCGGCGACGTCGTCGCCGAGGCCCCAGGCGGAGAGCAGGGAGGCGTGCGGGTCGATGCCGACGCACAGCTGCCCCCGGGTGTCGAGGGCCTGGCGCAGGCGGGCGCCGAACGGGGCGAGGGTGGTCATGGGTGTCCTCCGGTCGTCGGGGCGGGCAGAGCTGTGGTCGTACGGGTGCGGCGGGTCAGTCCCGGCGGTGGGCCAGGCCGACGGCGTCGGTGAAGGCGGCCAGGCCGCGGGCGGCGAGCGCGGTGCGCAGCTCGTCCAGGATGCGCAGCGGTGCGGTGGGGTCGTGCAGGAGCGCGGAGCCGATCGCGACGGCGCTCGCACCGGCCGCCGCGAAGGCCAGCGCGTCCAGGCCGCCGGTGATGCCGCCCATGCCGAGGATCGGCACGGTGGGCAGGCGGCCGGCGAGCATCGCCGAGTGCACCAGGTGCACGCAGCGCAGCGCCACCGGCCGGACGGCGGGCCCGGAGAGCCCGCCCGGGCCCGCGGCGAGCGCCGGGCGCAGGGTGTCCGGGTCGATCTCCAGCCCCGGCACCGTATTGATCATCGAGAGGCCGTCCGCGCCGGCCCGGACGCAGGCGGCGGCGATGTCGGTGATCGACAGCACGTCCGGGGCGAGCTTGGCGTAGACCGGCAGTTCGGCGGGGGCCGCCCGACGCACCGCGCGGACCAGGTCGTAGGAGATCGCCGGGTTGGCGGCGAAGACCAGGCCGAGGTCGGCGTGGCTGGGGCCGCCGATGTTCAGTTCCAGGCCGACCACGCCGGGCAGGCCGCCGAGCCGGCCGGCGAGGGCGGCGAACTCCTCGATCCGCTCCCCCGCGATCGACACCACCACCCGGGCGCCGCGCTCGGCGAGCCAGGGCAGTTCCCGCTCGGCGAAGGCCTCGATCCCGGGGCCCGGCAGGCCGAGGGCGGTGAGCAGGCCGGCGGGCGTGGCGGCGGCCCGCGGCGTCGGGTGGCCGGCCCTGGGCCGCGGCATGACCGTGCGGGTGGTCACGGCGCCCAGCGCGTCCAGCGGGACGAACTTGGCGAGTTCGCGCCCCGCGCAGCCCGCCGCCGTCAGCAGCGGGTTGGGCAGGGCCAGCGGGCCGAAAGGCGCACGGAGGTCGACGTCCTGCGGCTCCATCACACCCCCTCCAGGTCGGCCGGCACCGTGCCGATGTCCGCCCAGCGGACCCGGGTGCCGTCGAAGACCGGGCCCTCGGTGCAGGCCCGGGCGAAGCGGCTGACCCCGTCCGCGCCGATCACCGGGACGACGCAGGCGGCGCAGAGGCCGGTGCCGCAGGGCAGGTCGGTGGCGAGCAGCGCCCAGCACCGGATGCCCAGGTCGGCCGCGACCGCGGCGGTCGGCGCCAGCACGTCGGGCGGGCCCGCGGCGAAGACCACCGAGGCGTCGATGGCCCGGGCGGCCTGCGCCAACGGTTCGAAGACCAGGCCGGTGAGGCCGGCCGAGCCGTCCTCGGTGACCACCAGCACGTCCTGGGTCAGCGCCCCGGCCCGCTCCACGCCGTGCAGCGCGGCGGCGGTCGGGGCGCCCAGCAGGAAGCCGAGCTGGCCGCCGCGGGCCTTCAGCTGCTCGCCGAGGGCGAGGAGCGGGGCGCTGTGGGCGCCGTGGCCGACCAGCAGCGCCCGTACCGGCTCGTCGGTGAGCGGGAAGGGGGTGCCCAGCGGGGCGATCAGGTCGACGGTGCCGGTGCGGGGGCCGCCGGCGACCACCAGCTCCAGGGTGCCGGCCGCGGCGTCGGCCCGGGCGATCGGGACGGCGTCCCGGACCACCGGGTGCTCGCCCGCCAGTGAGGCGAAATGGCCCGGCCGCACCCGGGGCGCGGCCTCGGGCGCCCGCAGCACCAGACGCTGGTACGCGCCCTCGGCGGCGCACCCGACCACCTCCGCCCGGCACCGCACCGGATGGGCCATCGCTGCTACCTCCCGATCGAACGATTGCGGCTGACCTGCGTCCGCACGTGCAACGGGCCGGCGTGCCCGCAGGTCACGGCACGATCCTCCCGCCTCGCGCGGGTCTACGCCTTGGCGGTGCCGACCGCGTCGGCGATCGTCCGGTGGCCGCTGGCGCGCAGGCGGGCGGAGAGGCCCTTGTGGACGCGGCGCATCCAGAAGGGGCCCTCGTAGACGAAGGCGCTGTAGCCCTGCACCAGGTCGGCGCCGTGGAGGATCCGCTGCCAGGCGTCCTCGGCGGTCTCGATGCCGCCGACCGAGACGATCGCGAGGCGGCCCTCGGTGCGGGCGCGGAGCCGCTGCAGCACCTCCAGCGAGCGGGCCTTGAGCGGAGCGCCGGAGAGGCCGCCCATGCCGATCTCCTCGACGCGGGAGGCGTCGGTGGCCAGGCCCTCGCGGCCGATGGTGGTGTTGGTGGCGATGATGCCGTCCAGGCCGAGGGTGAGTGCCATGTCGGCGATCTCGTCGATGTCCTCGTCGGCGAGGTCGGGGGCGATCTTCACCAGCAGCGGGACGTGGTGGGTGGTGACCTCGTCGGCCGCCTTGCGGACGTCCCACAGCAGCGGGCCGAGGATCTGCACGGCCTGCAGGTTCCGCAGGCCCGGGGTGTTCGGCGAGGAGACGTTGACGACCAGGTAGTCGGCGTGCGGGGCGAGGCGCCGGGTGGACTTCAGGTAGTCCTCGGTGGCGTCGGCCTCCTCGACGACCTTGGTCTTGCCGATGTTGACGCCGACGACCGGCGTGTAGCTGGTGCGGACGCGGCCGGCCAGGCGGGCGGCGACCCGGGCCGAGCCCTGGTTGTTGAAGCCCATCCGGTTGATCAGGGCACGGTCCTCGATCAGCCGGAAGAGCCGCGGGGCGGGGTTGCCGGGCTGCGGCTCGCCGGTGACGGTGCCGATCTCGACGAAATCGAAGCCGAGCATGGACAGGCCGTCGATGCCGATGCCGTCCTTGTCGAAGCCGGCGCCGAGGCCGAACGGGCCGGGCAGGTCCAGGCCGAGCGCGGTGGTCCGCAGTGCGCGGTCGCGCGGGGCGAGCACCAGCCTGACGAGCTGCCGCAGGCCGGGGACGGAGGCGGCCAGCCGGATCCAGAAGAAGGCGAGGTGGTGGGCCTTCTCCGGGTCCATCTTCTTGAAGACCAGGTCGAACAGGAGCTTGTACACAGCGCCCTTCCTGAGCGTGAGCAGGGCTGTGGGGGGCACCAAGGTCTCCGGTGCCCCCCACGGTGGTCGGACTACTTGCGGCCGGCGTTGATCAGGGCCGCGTGCTCCTGGAGCGACATCACGCCGACGTCGCCGCGCAGCAGGGCGTCGATGCCCTGCACGGCCGCGCCCATCGCCTGGACGGTGGTCAGGCAGGGCACGCCGCGGGAGACGGCGGCGGTGCGGATCTCGTAGCCGTCGAGGCGGCCGCCGGTGCCGTACGGGGTGTTGATGATCAGGTCGACCGCGCCCTCGTGGATCAGCTGGACGATGGTCTTCTCGCCGCCCGGGCCCTCGCCCTCGCTGTGCTTGCGCACCACGGTGGCGGGGATGCCGCCGCGCTGCAGCACCTCGGCGGTGCCGGTGGTGGCGAGCAGTTCGAAGCCGAGCTCGGCGAGCGCGCGGGCCGGGAAGACCAGGTTGCGCTTGTCGCGGTTGGCGACCGAGACGAAGACCTTGCCCTTGGTGGGCAGGGCGCCGTAGGCACCGGCCTGGGACTTGGCGTAGGCGGTGCCGAAGACCCGGTCGATGCCCATGACCTCGCCGGTGGAGCGCATCTCCGGGCCGAGCACGGTGTCGACGCCGCGGCCGGCCACGTCGCGGAAGCGCGACCAGGGCAGCACGGCCTCCTTGACGGAGATCGGGCAGTCGGCGGGCAGGGTGCCTCCGTCGCCCTCGGCCGGGAGCAGGCCCTCCTGGCGGAGTTCGGCGATGGTGGCGCCGAGCGAGATCCGGGCGGCGGCCTTGGCCAGCGGGACGGCCGTCGCCTTGGAGGTGAACGGCACGGTGCGGGAGGCGCGCGGGTTGGCCTCCAGCACGTAGAGGATGTCGCCGGCCAGCGCGAACTGGATGTTGATCAGGCCGCGGACGCCGACGCCGCGGGCGATCGCCTCGGTGGAGGTGCGCAGCCGCTTGATGTCGTAGCCGCCGAGGGTGATCGGGGGCAGCGCGCAGGCGGAGTCGCCGGAGTGGATGCCGGCCTCCTCGATGTGCTCCATGACGCCGCCGAGGTAGAGCTCGGTGCCGTCGTAGAGGGCGTCGACGTCGATCTCCACCGCGTCGTCGAGGAAGCGGTCGATGAGCACCGGGTGCTCGGAGATCAGGCCGGCGTGGCGCTCCAGGTAGGAGGCGAGCGAGGCCTCGTCGTAGACGATCTCCATGCCGCGGCCGCCGAGCACGTAGCTCGGGCGGGCCAGCACGGGGTAGCCGATCTCGTCGGCGATGGCCTTGGCCTCGTCGAAGGAGAAGGCGGTGCCGTGCTTGGGGGCGGGCAGGCCGGCGTCGCGCAGGACGCGGCCGAAGGCGCCGCGCTCCTCGGCGAGGTCGATCGCCTCGGGCTGGGTGCCGACGATCGGCACGCCGTTGTCCTTGAGCGCCTGGGCGAGGCCGAGCGGGGTCTGGCCGCCGAGCTGGACGATGACGCCGGCGAGCGGGCCGGCCTGCTGCTCGGCGTGGACGATCTCCAGGACGTCCTCCAGGGTGAGCGGCTCGAAGTAGAGCCGGTCGGAGGTGTCGTAGTCGGTGGAGACGGTCTCCGGGTTGCAGTTGACCATCACGGTCTCGTACCCGGCCTCGGCGAGCGCGAAGGAGGCGTGCACGCAGGAGTAGTCGAACTCGATGCCCTGGCCGATGCGGTTGGGGCCGGAGCCGAGGATGATCACGGCGGGCTTGGTGCGCGGGGCGACCTCGGTCTCCTCGTCGTAGGACGAGTAGAAGTACGGGGTCCTGGCGGCGAACTCGGCGGCGCAGGTGTCGACGGTCTTGAAGACCGGACGGATGCCGAGGGCGTGCCGGACCTCGCGGACGACGTCCGGGCGAAGGCCGCGGATCTCGCCGATCTGCTGGTCGGAGAAGCCGTGGCGCTTGGCGTGGCGGAGCAGCTCGGGGTCGAGCTTCTCGGCCTCGGCGAGCTCGCCGGCGATCTCGTCGAGCAGGAAGAGCTGGTCGACGAACCACGGGTCGATCTTGGTGGCCTCGAACACCTCCTCGGGGGTGGCGCCGGCCCGGACGGCCTCCATGACGGTGTTGATCCGGCCGTCGGTCGGGACGACCGCCTTGGCGAGCAGCTCCGCCTTGTCGCCGACGGGGCCCGTCCAGGAGAACTGGCTGCCCTTCTTCTCCAGCGAGCGGAGCGCCTTGTTGAGCGCCTCGGGGAAGTTGCGGCCCATGGCCATGGCCTCGCCGACCGACTTCATGGTGGTGGTGAGGGTGGCGTCCGCGGAGGGGAACTTCTCGAAGGCGAAGCGCGGGACCTTGACGACGACGTAGTCGAGGGTCGGCTCGAAGGAGGCCGGGGTCTGCTCGGTGATGTCGTTGGGGATCTCGTCCAGGGTGTAGCCGACGGCCAGCTTGGCGGCGATCTTGGCGATCGGGAAGCCGGTGGCCTTGGAGGCGAGCGCCGAGGAGCGGGAGACGCGCGGGTTCATCTCGATGACGATGACCCGGCCGTCCTCGGGGTTGACGGCGAACTGGATGTTGCAGCCGCCGGTGTCGACGCCGACCTCGCGGATGACGGCGATGCCGATGTCGCGGAGGATCTGGTACTCGCGGTCGGTGAGGGTCATCGCCGGGGCGACGGTGATGGAGTCGCCGGTGTGGACGCCCATCGGGTCGAAGTTCTCGATGGAGCAGACGACCACGACGTTGTCGTGCTTGTCGCGCATCAGCTCCAGCTCGTACTCCTTCCAGCCGAGGATGGACTCCTCCAGGAGCACCTCGGTGGTCGGCGAGAGGGCCAGGCCCTGGCCGGCGATGCGGCGCAGGTCCTCCTCGTCGTGGGCGAAGCCGGAGCCGGCGCCGCCCATGGTGAAGGAGGGGCGGACGACGACGGGGTAGCCGCCGAGGGTCTCGACGCCGCGGAGGACGTCGTCCATCGAGTGGCAGATCACCGAGCGGGCGGACTCGCCGTGGCCGATCTTGGCGTTGACGGCCTCGACGACGCCCTTGAAGAGGTCGCGGTCCTCGCCCTTGTTGATCGCCTCGACGTCGGCGCCGATCAGCTCGACGCCGTACTTCTCGAGGGTGCCGGCCTTGTGCAGGGAGATCGCGGTGTTGAGCGCGGTCTGGCCGCCCAGGGTCGGCAGCAGCGCGTCGGGGCGCTCCTTGGCGATGATCTTCTCGACGAACTCGGGGGTGATCGGCTCGACGTAGGTGGCGTCGGCGATCTCCGGGTCGGTCATGATCGTGGCCGGGTTGGAGTTGACCAGCACGACGCGCAGGCCCTCGGACTTGAGGACGCGGCAGGCCTGGGTGCCGGAGTAGTCGAACTCCGCCGCCTGGCCGATGACGATCGGGCCGGAGCCGATCACCAGGACGGACTTGATGTCGGTGCGCTTCGGCACGGGTCAGCTCCCTGCGGTGGTACGGGCCGGGGCGCCGGCCATCAGGTCAACGAAGCGGTCGAAGAGGTACGCGGCGTCGTGCGGGCCGGCCGCCGCCTCCGGGTGGTACTGCACCGAGAAGGCGGGCGTGTCCAGGCACTGCAGGCCCTCGACCACGTCGTCGTTGAGGCAGACGTGGGAGACCTCGACGCGGCCGAACGGGGTCTCGCTGACCTTGTCCAGCGGCGCGTTCACGGCGAAGCCGTGGTTGTGCGCGGTGACCTCGACCTTGCCGGTGGTGCGGTCCTGCACCGGCTGGTTGATGCCGCGGTGGCCGTACTTGAGCTTGTAGGTGCCGAAGCCCAGGGCGCGGCCGAGGATCTGGTTGCCGAAGCAGATGCCGAAGAACGGGGTCTTCCGCTCGAGCACGCCGCGGGCCACGGCGACCTGGTGGTCGGCGGTGGCCGGGTCGCCCGGGCCGTTGGAGAAGAAGACGCCGTCGGGGTCGACCGCGTAGACGTCCTCGAGGGTGGCGCCCGCGGGCAGCACGTGCACCTCGATGCCGCGCTCGGCCATCCGCTGCGGGGTCATCGCCTTGATGCCGAGGTCGAGGGCGGCGACGGTGAACTTCTTCTCGCCGATCGCCGGGACGACGTAGGGCTCGGTGGTGGCGACCTCGGCGCACAGGTCGGCGCCCTTCATCTCGGGCGCCTCCAGCACGCGGGCGAGCAGGGCCTGCTCGTCGGCGAGGGCCGGGCCGGAGAAGATGCCGACGCGCATCGCGCCGCGCTCGCGCAGGTGGCGGGTGAGCGCGCGGGTGTCGATGCCGCTGATGCCGACGACGCCCTGGTCGGCGAGCTCCTCGTCCAGCGAGCGGCGGGAGCGCCAGTTGGAGGCGACCCGGGCGGGATCGCGGACGACGTACCCGGCGACCCAGATCCGCTTGGACTCGTCGTCCTCGTCGTTCCAGCCGGTGTTGCCGATCTGCGGGGCGGTCATCACGACCACCTGGCGGTGGTACGACGGGTCGGTCAGGGTCTCCTGGTAGCCGGACATGCCGGTGTTGAAGACCGCCTCGCCGAAGGTCTCGCCGACGGCGCCGTACGCCTGGCCGCGGAACGTCCGGCCGTCCTCCAGGATGAGCACGGCGGGCACTCGCTCCCGCCTGGTGCGAGGCGTGGTGGGGGCAGGTGCGGTCATGGGGCGGCCTCTTCCGTCTTCTTCGTCTTCGTTCGTTCGATCAGAGCCTCGACCGCCTCGACCCAGGCGGGGTGCTCGTCGGGGTGGTCGGCGCGGAACCCGGAGTCCAGGGCGGTGCCCCGGTGGTCCCAGGTGACGACCAGCAGCCCGGAGGGGACGACCTTGCCGGCGATCCCCGAGTCGCGCCGGGCGCCGGTGAGCGCCCCGGCGGGGATCCACAGGTCGGCGTCGCCGGGGCGGCGGACCAGCAGGCCCTGCCCGGTGAGGGTCAGCTCGGCCAGGCTGCGGTTGCCCAGGCCGTGCGCGACGACCCGGTCCAGCCAGTTACCCGCGGTGGTGGTCCCGTGGTAGCGCCCGGCCGCCTCCAGCAGCGGCGCCCCGGGGTCGTCGGGGGCCGCGGGCAGCGGGGGCAGGTCGGACTGCAGCGTGCGCCGCCAGTTCCAGCCCTGCCGCATCAGCCAGTAGACGAGCGCGATCAGGATCAGCAGACCGACCGTCCAGCCGATGTAGCCCGGCCAGTTGGTGACCCTGGCCTGCTCGGTGGCGAAGGCGGTCACGCCAGCCCGTCCCGGTCCGCCAGCTCGCCGGCGAGCACGGTCGCCCTGCCGCGCAGGAAGGTGGCGTGCACGCGTCCGGGCAGGTCGAGGCCGCGGTACGGGGTGTTTCGGCTGCGGGTGGCGAAGCTCTCGGGATCCACGGCACCACGGTACGCGGGATCGAAGAGCACCAGGTTCGCCGGCTCACCCACCGAGATCGGGCGGCCCTGGCCGGTGAGACGGCCGATCCGCGCCGGGCGGTGCGACATCCGGTCGGCGACGGCCTCCCAGTTCAGCAGGCCGGTGTCGACCATGGTCTGCTGGACGACCGACAGCGCCGTCTCCAGGCCGACCATGCCCATCGCGGCGACCGCCCACTCGCAGTCCTTGTCCTCCGCGGGGTGCGGGGCGTGGTCGGTGGCGACCGCGTCGATGGTGCCGTCGGCGAGCGCGGCGCGCAGCGCCTCCACGTCGGCGGCGGTGCGCAGCGGCGGGTTGACCTTGTAGACCGGGTCGTAGGTGCGCACCAGCTCGTCGGTGAGGAGCAGGTGGTGCGGGGTGACCTCGGCGGTGACGTTCCAGCCCTTGGCCTTGGCCCAGCGGATGATCTCGACCGAGCCGGCCGTGGAGACGTGGCAGACGTGCAGGCGGGAGCCGACGTGCGCGGCGAGCAGCACGTCGCGGGCGATGATCGACTCCTCGGCTACGGCCGGCCAGCCGCCGAGCCCGAGCTCGCCGGAGACCTGGCCCTCGTTCATCTGGGCGCCCTCGGTGAGACGGGGCTCCTGGGCGTGCTGGGCGACGACGCCGTCGAAGGCCTTCACGTACTCCAGGGCGCGGCGCATGATGACCGCGTCGTCGACGCACTTGCCGTCGTCGGAGAAGACCCGGACGCCGGCCGCGGAGTCGTGCATCGCGCCGAGCTCGGCGAGCTTCTTGCCCTCCAGGCCGACGGTGACGGCGCCGACCGGCTGCACGTCGCAGTAGCCGGACTCCTGGCCGAGCCGCCAGACCTGCTCGACGACACCGGCGGTGTCGGCGACCGGGAAGGTGTTGGCCATCGCGTGGACGGCGGTGTAGCCGCCCTTGGCGGCGGCCTGGGTGCCGGTGAGGACGGTCTCGGCGTCCTCGCGGCCGGGCTCGCGCAGGTGGGTGTGCAGGTCGACCAGGCCGGGCAGGGCGATCAGGCCGTGGGCGTCGATGTCGACGTCCGCCTCGACGGTCAGGCCCTCGCCGATCGCCGCGACGACGCCGTCGGCGATGTGGATGTCCTTGGGGGCGCCGCCGAGGATCTGGGCGTTGCGGATCAGGTAGCTGGTCACTGGGCGGTCTCCGAGGAGTCGGTGCGGGGGCTGTCGGCGAGGGTCGCGCCGCCGAGCAGCAGGTAGAGGACGGCCATCCGGATGGAGACGCCGTTGGCGACCTGCTCGACCACGGTGCAGCGCGGCGAGTCGGCGACCTCGGCGGTGATCTCCATGCCGCGGACCATCGGGCCGGGGTGCATCACGATGGCGTGCTCGGGCAGCTGCGCCATCCGGATGCCGTCCATGCCGTAGCGGCGGGAGTACTCGCGCTCGGTGGGGAAGAAGGCGGCGTTCATCCGCTCGCGCTGCACGCGCAGCATCATCAGCGCGTCGGTCTTCGGCAGCACCGCGTCGAGGTCGTAGCTGACCTGGCAGGGCCAGTTCTCGATGCCGATCGGCACCAGGGTGGGCGGGGCGACGAAGGTGACCTCGGCGCCGAGCGTGGTGAGCAGGTGCACGTTGGAGCGGGCGACCCGGCTGTGCAGGACGTCGCCGACGATGGTGACCCGGCGCCCGGCGAGGTCCCGGCCGGGGCCCGGGTTGAGGTGGCGGCGCATGGTGAAGGCGTCGAGCAGGGCCTGGGTGGGGTGCTCGTGGGTGCCGTCGCCGGCGTTGATGACGCTGCCGTGCAGCCACTCGGACTGGGCGAGCCGGGCGGGCGCGCCGGAGGCGTGGTGCCGGATGACGACGGCGTCGGCGCCCATGGCCTGCAGGGTGAGCGCGGTGTCCTTGAGGCTCTCGCCCTTGGAGACCGAGGAGCCCTTGGCGGAGAAGTTGATGACGTCCGCGGAGAGCCGCTTCTCGGCGACCTCGAACGAGGTCTTGGTCCGGGTGGAGTCCTCGAAGAAGAGGTTGACGACGGTGCGGCCGCGCAGGGTGGGCAGCTTCTTGACGGCCCGCCCCGAGAGCTGCGCGAGCTCCTCCGCGGTGTCCAGGATCAGCAGGGCGTCGTCGCGGGCGAGGTCGGCGGTGGAGACGAGGTGGCGCTTCACGCGGGTCACTCCGGAAGGTGCGTTTCGGCGGCGAGCGCCTGGGTGGACCGGGCCGAGAAGTCGCGGTCGCCGACCAGGACGGCGTCCCGGCCGTCGGCGTCGGCGAGCTGGACCTGGACGGCCTCGCGCAGCGAGGTGGGCAGGTTCTTGCCCACGTAGTCGGCGCGGATGGGCAGCTCGCGGTGGCCTCGGTCGACCAGGACGGCGAGCTGGACGGCGCGCGGGCGGCCGATGTCGCTGAGGGCGTCGAGCGCGGCGCGGATGGTGCGGCCGGAGAAGAGCACGTCGTCGACGAGGATGACCAGCTTGCCGTCGATGCCGTCGGCCGGGATCTCGGTGTGCTCCAGGGCGCGGGCGGGCTTCAGCCGCAGGTCGTCCCGGTACATCGTGATGTCCAGGGTGCCGAGCGGGATGTCGCGGCCGGTGATCTGGGTGAGCCGGGCGTGCAGCCGGCGGGCCAGGTGGACGCCGCGGGTGTGGATGCCGAGCAGCACGACGTCGTCGGCGCCCTTGGCGCGCTCCACGATCTCGTGGGCGATCCGGGTGACGACCCGGGCGACGTCGCTCGCGTCCAGCACCTGGTGCGGCGGGCGCGGAGCAGTGGGATTGTCAGTGGTCATGCCGAAGCGGACCTCCTTCCCCGCCTCACGGGACGGGTCTTAAAGGATGTCTGGGATTGGCGCCCGGCGCACCGGGGCCGCGCCCATGCTATCAGTGCGGTCCGCACGCCCCGGGAAGGCGCCGTTCCGGTTGGTGTCACCGCAGGTCACCCGGGCCACCGGGGCCCGGTTCACGGGTCTGTCGCGCGCTATTCGCACGACTGCCCCATTCGGCTTGACGCGACTACCTCACTCTACGTAACCTCACAGTGAGTTACGGGACCGGCGCCGTACCCACCGGTTCGGAGGACGGTCCGCGGTCACCACCCGCGCTCTCGTGGCTCGTCACTGCACGCGAAGCAATATTGTCCGGGGAGATCAATGTCCAGCGACTACGCGAAGCAGCTCGGGGCGAAGCTCCGGGCCATCCGCACTCAGCAGGGTCTCTCCCTGCACGGCGTCGAGGAGAAGTCCCAGGGTCGCTGGAAGGCCGTCGTCGTCGGTTCGTACGAGCGCGGCGACCGTGCCGTGACCGTACAGCGCCTCGCCGAGCTGGCCGAGTTCTACGGCGTCCCGGTCCAGGAGCTGCTGCCCGGCGGCACCCCGGGCGGTGCGGCCGAGCCGCCGCCGCGCCTGGTCCTCGACCTGGAGAGACTGACCCAGGTCCCGTCCGAGAAGGCCGGCCCGCTGCAGCGCTACGCGGCCACCATCCAGAGCCAGCGCGGCGACTACAACGGCAAGGTGCTGTCGATCCGCCAGGACGACCTGCGCACCCTGGCCGTCATCTACGACCAGTCGCCCTCCATCCTCACCGAGCAGCTGATCAGCTGGGGCGTGCTGAACCCCGACGCCCGCCGCGCCGTCCGCGAGGAAGACGCCGGCTGATCCCCTCCTCCTTGCAGAAACGTCACGGCGGGGCGTGCGGCACCGGCTGCACGCCCCGCCGCGGCGTGTCCGGCGCCTCCCCCGCGGCACCCGCGGTCAGCACACCGTCCCCAGGCTGAAGCCCGGCCGGGCCGCCACCTCGTCCAGCTGGACCGCCGCCGGCACGTAGCCGTGCCCCTCGCTCTGCCAGGCCCACGCCACCTGCCGGTACTCGCCGCAGGCGCCCGCCGCCCCCTGCGAACCGTGCAGCAGCGCAGCCCCCGGCAGTTCGCGGTACAGCCCGGCGCAGAGCACGGCGCAGACCAGGTCCAGGTCCTCGTCGTTGATCCGCACCACGCCGTCCTCCCAGTGCAGGATGCGGGCCTCCGCCTCCAGCCGCCCGCCAGGGGCCTCCACCGCGCACAGGAACCGGTACGCGCCGAACCCGGCCCCCACCAGCATCCGCCGGAACAGCTCCGAGGCCTGCTGGTGCGACTGCCGCACCCGCTGGCCCGTCTCCGGCCCGCCGTCGCCGTCGCCCAGCAGCAGCTCGATGTGGCGCAGCGTCAGCCCGCTCTCCCGGGCCCTGACCAGCCGCGGCACGAAGTCGCCGACCAGCTCCTCGCCCTGGTAGGGCAGCAGTTGCGTCTGCAGCGGCGGATTGACGAGGTACCTGTCCCGCGAGGCCGGCTCCGCCGGGTCCAGGCGGTGCAGCAGGCAGAAATCGGCGAAGTCGTCGAGGTGGAACATCCGGGCCTGCACGGCGCCGTAGGTGCGGCGCGCCTCCGCGAGGAGCACGGCGGTGTCCAGCAGGTAGCTGTCGAAGTCCGCGGCGTCGGTGAGGTGCCAGGCGCGGGCCCGCTCGAAGTCCTCCCGGCAGGTCAGGATGCCCGTGACGAAGGCCTTGTCGCCGTGCGGCCGGCCCGCGGGGGCGTGGGCGCAGCGGGAGGGCCGGGGAGTGCGGGGGTTGCGGGGCATCGTGGCTCCTGCGGGGTGGGGCGTGTCGGTCGTCGACGGCTGTCCGTCGCAGCTCTTCCTCCCCACCCCCGCGGATCGCACACACACCGGGTGTCACAGCCCTGTAACTGAAAGCGACGAACACGAGTGCGGGCCGACCGCCCGGGGCATCGGTGCGACCCCAGGTGCCCCCCGCACCCCTGCGGCGTCGCCCCGCGTTGCGCAGGTGAGCGGGGCGGCAGTAGGTTCGCCCACCGATCTTGTCCCTTCGCCGACTGGAGCCGTTCGCCGTGCCGCTGCTGGAGATATCAGACCTGGTGGTGGTCCGCGACCCGGTGACGGCCGAGCGGCTGCCCGTCCGCAAGGACGGGGTCGTGGCCGAGCTGCTGGCCGCCGGCGACCGCCGCGGTGCCCGGATCGCCGCGGCGATGCCTGCGGTCGACGGCGTGCTCGACCCGCTGGCGGTGGACCGCCGACTGGTCGCCGTGCACACCGAACTGCAGCGCCTCAGCGAGGAGTTGCGGATCGGCGACCGCCTCGCCGACCTCCTCGTACCGCTGCTGGCCGCCGTCCGGGCCGAGCGGGCGGATGCCGCCCCGCTGCGGGTCGTCGACATCGGCTGCGGGCTGGGTTACCTGGTCCGTCGGCTGGCGGCCGACGGCAGGCTCGGTGCGGACGTCGAACTGGTCGGCGTCGATCTCAACGCCGCGCTGGTCACCGAGGCCGAACGGCTGGCCCGGGACGAGGAGTTGCCCTGCCGCTTTGTGCACGGCGACGCCTTCCGGCTGCCCGAGCCGGCCACCGTGTACGTCTCGACCGGCCTGCTCCACCACATCCGGGGCGCCGCGCTGGAGGCGTTCTTCGCCGCACAGGCGGGGCCGGGGACGGCGGCCTTCTGCCACTTCGACATTGCCGCCAACTCGCTTGCCCCGATCGGCGCCTGGGTCTTCCACCGGGCCCGGATGCGGGACCCGCTGGGGCGGCACGACGGCGTGGTCTCGGCGCAGCGGGCGCACGGCGACGCCGAGTTGTTGCAGGCCGCGGCCCACGCCGGGCCGCTGGTACCGCTGTTGTACGAACCGCGGGGGCGGAGCAACCCGTTCTGCACGACGCTGCGGCCCGTACTCGGCGTACGGCCGGAGCTGGAGGCGCCGTTCCGGGCGGCGCTGGGGCCCCGGGGTTCGGCCCGGCTGGTGGGTGCGGCATGAGTGCGGCGCTGCTGGTGCTGTTGGCCGTACTGGACGCGGCGTTCGCCGGATTCCGGGCCTCGGCCGGGCGCGACGCACGCATCCGCAAGCGGCAGGCGAACCTCCGGGCGGCCCGGCGCGGGCTGCTGGTGGGTGCGCCGCTGCTGCCGGCGGCCGCGCTGGTCGCCGGTGCGGTGCTGGTCGCGGCCGACGACCGCACCGCCCGGTTCCGCGAGCTGGTCGCGGCGGGCGACCGGGCGGCGCTGGTCGTGGTGCCGTACGCGCTGGTGGTGTTCGCCGGGCTGGGGTGCTACCTGCTGGGGTCGTTCCGGGTCGGCACCCTGGCGATGGTGATCGGGCTCGGGCCGTTGACCATGCTGCGGCCGCTGGTGGTGGTCGGAGCGGTTGCCGCTGCCGGCTGGCACTCCCCCGCGGGCGCAGCCGTCACGGCCACCACCGGCCTCGGCCTCCTCCTGGTCGAGCCCCTGGTCCACCGCCGCTGGTACCCCGCCCCCGCCTGACCCGGGCCGAGGTGACCCCTCAGGGGCGCGCGGGGCACCTCCCGACCGAAGGCTGGGGGGAGAACTGCGCCATCAGGGAGCGGGCCGTCTGACGGCACAGGCCCACCACAAGTACCCACACTTGATCAGTCGGCCACTCCCCCATTGCGCAGTTCCCCGCGCCCCTGAGTGGTCGGCCGCACCCGGTTCATCGACCCCTCAGAGCCGCGGGGCGCGGGCGAGTTGGCGGGACTGGGCCACCAGGCGGCCGGCTTCGTCCCAGATCTCGCAGTCCTCCTCGAAGTAGCCACCGGCGAGGTTGCGGGTGGTGTGCGAGACGCGGAGCCAGCCGGGGGCGGGCTTGGCGCGGAGGTGGACGGTGAGTTCGACGGTGGGGGCCCAGCCGGGGAGGCCGAGGTCGAAGGTGACCGGGGGCAGGGCGTCCGCGACGAGGAGGAGCAGCAGCGGGTCGGGGCGGCGGCCGTCGGCGAGGCGGAACCAGCCCTGGATGCGGCCGTTGCGGGAGGGCTGGCCGAGGGCCCAGCCGACGGTGGCCGGGTCGAGTCGAAGGTCGAACCGCTGGAGCAGGGCGGCCTGTTCGATGAACTGCGGCGGGGCGTGCTCGGCGCCGATGCACTCGTCGGGCAACGGCATGACGGGCGGCTTGGCGCTGGTGGCGACGTCGCCGTCGAGGGTGGCGAGGTCGCCGTAGGTGGCGAGGACGCGCAGCCGTTCCTCGCCGCCCTGTGCGAGGACGGCGGTGCCGGTGGTGAGGGTGCGGCCGCGGCGGACGGTCTCGGTGCGGACGGTGGCCGGGCCGGGGCGGGAGGCGGAGAGGTAGTGGCCGGTGATGGAGAGCGGGTCGGGGTGCTCGCCGTGGGAGAGGGAGAGGGCGTGGCCGGCGACGGCGAGCAGCAGGCCGCCGTTGACGCCGCCGCCGATCTGCCAGCCTTCGCCGAGCTCGGCCTCGTACGTGCCGGGTTCCGCGGCGTGCGGGGTCAGCGCGATGCCCTGGTCGAACTCGCTGCGGGTCGCCGTGGTCATGGGTGGTACGCCCTTCGCCTAAGACATTACTGATGAGTAGCCTACGCCCCCGCCGGGAACGTGCGAAGGCCGCCGGACCGATCGGTCCGGCGGCCTCTCGCGGCGTCGGTGCGGTGTCGCTCAGTCGCGGCGGATCTGCGGCTTGAGATCCATGAACCGGGCGAGCAGACCGTTGACGAACGCCGGGGACTCGTCGGTCGAGTACTCCTTGGCGATCTCCACGGCCTCGTCCAGGACGACCGCGTCGGGGACGCCGTCCTCCCAGATCAGCTCGTAGGCGCCGATCCGCAGCACGTTGCGGTCCGCGATCGGCATCCGGTCCAGCGTCCAGCCCACGGAGTAGGTGGCGATCAGCTCGTCGATCCGGCGGGCGTGCTCCGAGTACCCCTCGATCAGCTGCATGGTGTACTCGCCGACCTGCGGGGTGGTCTCACCCGCCTTGGCCTCCCGTGCCCGGCCCACCCACTCGGCGAGCACGCGCTCGGGCGCGACCCCCCGGTGGTCGGCCTCGAAGAGGATCTGGAAGGCCCGGGTGCGGGCCTTGGTGCGCGCGTTGGACACGATTACTTGACCCGGCCGAGGTAGCTGCCGTCGCGGGTGTCGACCTTGACCTTCTCGCCGGTGGTGACGAAGAGCGGGACCTGGATCTCGGCGCCGGTCTCCAGGGTGGCCGGCTTGGTGCCGCCGGTGGAGCGGTCGCCCTGGACGCCCGGCTCGGTCTCGGCGATGGTGAGCTCGACGGCGGCCGGGAGCTCGACGTACAGCGGGACGCCCTCGTTCTGGGCGACCAGGGCCTCGAAGCCCTCGAGCAGGTACTTGGCGGCGTCGCCGACGGTGGCGGAGTCGACCGGGACCTGGTCGTAGGTGTCCATGTCCATGAAGACGAACGCGTCGCCGTCGCGGTACGAGTACTGCATGGTGCGCTTGTCGACGTTGGCGGTCTCGACCTTGATGCCGGCGTTGAAGGTCTTCTCGACGACCTTGCCGGTGAGGACCTCCTTCAGCTTGGTGCGCACGAAGGCCGGGCCCTTGCCGGGCTTGACGTGCTGGAACTCGACGACGGACCAGAGCTTGCCGCCGTCCAGCTTGAGGACCATGCCGTTCTTGAGATCGTTCGTGGAAGCCACGGGCGCACTTACTCCTGATATAGCTGTCAAGGAACCAAGGGTGCGCGGCCGTGCCGCCGGGGCGGCTACAGCGCGAGGAGCTCCTTGGTGGTGATGGTGAGCAGCTCGGGCCCGCCCTCCTCGAGGGGGCGCACGACGAGCGTGTCCTCGATCCGGACTCCGCCCCGCCCCGGGAGGTGGACCCCCGGGCCGACGGTGACCGGCACGCGATTGTCCAGTTTACCCATGTCGGCGGGTCCCAGGCGCGGCGCCTCCCGGATCTCCAGGCCGATGCCGTGTCCGAGCGGGTGGGCCGGGTTCTCGGTGTGGCCCGCGGCCTGCAGCACCTCGCGGGCGGCCAGGTCGGGTACGGACTCCGAGACGCCGGGGCCGAGTGCCTCGCGGCCGGCGCGCTGGGCGCGGAAGACCAGGCGGTGCAGCTCGACCTGCCAGGGCGCGGGGGCCGCACCGATGACGAAGGTGCGGGCGGTGGAGACGCCGTAGCCGCGGTAGCAGGCGCCGAGCACGACCGTGAGGAAGTCGCCCTCCTCGACCCGGCGGTCGGTCGGCTGGTGGGACTCCAGGCCGGAGTGGCTGCCGGTGCCGACGGACACCGGGAAGGCAGCCCGGTCGGCGCCGTGGTCGATCATGCGGCGCTCCAGCTCCATCGCCAGGTGGCGCTCGGTGCGGCCGACCAGGATGGACTCGAGCAGTTCGCTGAGCGCCTGGTCGGCGATCTCGGCGGCGATCCGCAGGTCGGCGATCTCGTGCTCGTCCTTGACCACGCGCATCCGCTCGACCGCGGTGCCGAGGTCGGCGAGCCGGACGCCCTCGGCGATCCCGGCCACCGCGCGGTGGCGTTTGACGGTGAGGTCGTGCTCCTCGACGGCCAGGTCGGCGACACGGAGCCGGCCGGCGGCCTCGGCGGCGGCCAGTGCGGTGTCGGTGTCGGCGGGCACCAGCAGCTGGGCGACGTCGGGGCCGAGCAGGTGCTCGCCGCTCTCGTCGGGCGGCAGGTCGTCGGGCAGGGCGAGCAGGGAGCGCTCGCGGGTGATCAGCAGGCTGGCACCGCAGGGCGGGCAGCCGGTGAGGTAGCGGACGTTGGCGGCGCGGGTGATCAGGGCCGCGTCCACTCCCGAGGCACTGCAGTACTCCCGCAGGTGCTCCCGCCGGGCCTCGTACGCATCGGACATGCCACGAGCGTACGAACTGCGGACGCCGCGCGCCCGTCGAGCAGGGCGGGCGGCCCGCCGCTGCGCGAAAAGGGCCGGAAGAGTGCCCGGGGAGGGCGCGCGGAAGCTCCGGGCGCGGGTCGGCTCCGGCGGGAATGGACGGGCACCGGGCTGTGTTGGAGCCGTATGAAAACGACTTCCGTTCCCAAAAGAAGCTCCGAGAGGAGCCCGGAGCGGGGGTCCGAGCCCGCGAGGAGGACAGATGGCCCGCAGCGAACTCCGCCCGGTCGTCCGGCTGAGGTCGACCGCCGGCACCGGCTTCACCTACGTGACGCGCAAGAGCCGCCGCAACGACCCCGACCGGCTGGTGCTGCGCAAGTACGACCCGGTCGTGGGGCAGCACGTCGCGTTCCGCGAGGAGCGCTGACCGCCCGCACCGACCGCACGCCCGCCCGACATCCCGTCCGACATCCCGTCCGACCCTCCGAAGGAGCAGCCGCATGAAGCACAGCATCCACCCCGCCTACCGTCCGGTCGTCTTCCGCGACAAGGCCGCCGGCACGTCCTTCCTCACCCGCTCCACGCTCGGCTCCGCGTCGACCGTCGAGTGGGAGGACGGCACCGTGTACCCGGTGTTCGACGTCGAGACCTCCTCGGCGAGCCACCCCGTCTGGACCGGGCGGGCCCGCGTGCTCGACCAGGCGGGCCGCGTCGAGCTGTACCGCCGCCGGTACGGCCGCGGCTGACCGCACGGAAACGGCGCCCCCTCCCGGCCGGGAGGGGGCGCCGCCGCATGCGGGCGGGCCGGTCAGCGCGGGGGCGGCGGCACCGACACCACGAGGGTGAGCCGCACGGGCACCTCGCCGTCGTTGCGGTAGCCGTGCGCGGTGGCGGCCTCGTAGGAAGCGGTCGATCCGGCCGGGACGCGGTGGTCGCGGCCGTCCAGGGTGAGGGTGAGCTCGCCCTCGTCGACCCGGGCGATCTCCACGGTGCCGGCCGGGTGCGGGTCGGAGCCGTGCCCCTCCCCCGGCAGGATCAGCCACTCCCAGAGCTCCAGCGGGCCGGGTGCCTCGATGCCGTTGAGCAGCACGCCGCTGCCGCCGTTGGCACCGGCCCACAGCTGGACGGCCTCGGAGTCGGGCACGATCCGGACGGTGGAGGTCTCGTCGTAGTCGAGCAGCCGGGCGATCGAGACGCCGAGGGCGTCGGCGAGCCTGACGACCGTGCCGACGCTGGGGTTGGTCCGCCCCTGCTCGATCTGCACGATCATGCCGCGGCTCACCCCGGAGCGGGCGGCGAGGGCGTCGAGGGTGTGACCGCGGCCGGAGCGCAGCCGCTTCAGGTTGTGGGCCAGGGCCTGGGTGATGACATCGGGGTCGGGCATGCCAGTCCAATATATTGATTCGTCCGGATCACTTTGCTGATCTACTCTTCCGGGACACGACGAGTCCAACCGACCGTACTCCGGAGTCCACTGTGCTGTCCCAGCTCCTCGCTCTCTCCGCCAGCCTGCTGTGGGGCGTGGCCGACTACGGCGGCGGCGCGCTGACCCGGCGGATGCCGGCGCTGACCGTGGTGCTCGCCTCCCAGGCCACCGCGGCGGCACTGCTCGTGGCGGCCGTCCTGGCGACCGGCGGCCCCGGCCCGTTCACGGCCGGCCTGTGGTCCGCCGTCGCCGCCGGCGCGATCGGGCCGTTCGCCATGCTCGCCTTCTACCGGGCACTCGCCCTCGGGCCCATGGGCGTCGTCTCGCCGCTGGCCACCGTGGGCGTCGCGGTGCCGGTCGGCGTCGGCCTGGCGCTCGGCGAACGGCCGGGCCCCGTCCAGGCCGCCGGGATCGCCGTCGCCGTCCTCGGGGTGGCCCTGGCCGGCGGCCCGCAGCGCGGCGGCGGCGCGGTCGGCGCCAGGGTGCTGGTGCTGACGCTCGGCGCGGCCTTCGGCTTCGGCGCGGTGATGGCGCTGATCGCCCACGCCTCGGCCGGGGGCGGCCTGCTGCTCGCCCTGTGCGTGCAGCGGCTGTGCAACATCGCGGTGGGCGGCGCCCTGCTGCTGGCCCGGGGCCGCGGGCGCCGGCCGGCCGGGCCCGGGGCCGTCCTGCGGCACCTGCCCGTACTGACCGCCGTGGGCGTGGCCGACGTGGCCGCCAATGCGACCTTCGCCGTCGCCTCCGACAGCGGGCCCGTGGCGGTGGCCGCCGTGCTGGCCTCGCTCTACCCGGTGGTCACCGCGCTGATGGCCCGCGGGCTGCTCAAGGAGCGGCTGCAGCGGGTGCAGGTGGTCGGCGCCGGCCTCGCGGTGGCCGGCACACTGCTGCTGGCGGCGGGCTGACGCACCGTCCGCCCGCGTACCGGGCCTGCGGCCCGCGCCGCTCAGGCCCGCCGCTCCGGCGCCCACCGCTTCTCCACCCCGGCGATCCGCCAGTAGCCGATCGCCACCGCCCAGACCACCACGAACAGGCCGACGATGACGAAGCCCACGTTGTCCAGGCTCAGCCCGGCGACCCAGCCCGTCACCGGGTCGGCCAGGCCGAGCTTGTCGTGCAGTACCGCCACCAGCTCGATCGTGCCGATGACGAACGCCACCGCGATCGACAGCCCGGTGATGGCCAGGTTGTAGAAGACCTTCCGCACCGGGTTGGAGAACGCCCACTGGTAGGCGAAGTTCATGAACGTGCCGTCCAGCGTGTCGAACAGGCTCATGCCCGCGGCGAACAGCAGCGGCAGGCAGACGATCGCGTACCAGGGCAGGCCCGCCGCCGCGCCCGAGCCCGCCATCACCATCAGGGTCACCTCGGTGGCGGTGTCGAAGCCGAGGCCCAGCACCATGCCGACCGGGAACATCTGGCCGGGGCGGGAGATCGAACGGGTGGCCCGGCCGAGGACGCGGTTCATCAGGCCTCGGGAGTCCAGCTGCCGCTCCAGCTCCGCCTCGTCGTACGAGCCGGCGCGCATCGCCCGGAACACCCGGAGGATGCCGAGCAGCGCGACCAGGTTCAGCGCGGCGATCAGGTAGAGGAAGGCGCCGGAGGCGGTGGTGCCGATCGTGCCGAGCACCTGGTGCGCCGCCGACCCGTCGTCCATCAGCACCCCGGCCAGCTGCGCGCCGCCCGCCACCAGGGCGGCCATCAGCACCACCATCGAGGAGTGCCCGAGGGCGAACCAGAAGCCCACCGAGACCGGGCGCCGGCCGTCGGCCATCAGCTTGCGGGTGGTGTTGTCGATCACCGCGATGTGGTCGGCGTCGAAGGCGTGCCGCATGCCGAGGGTGTAGGCGGTGATGCCGAGGCCCGCGCCGAAGACCTGGGTGCCCACCTCGTACTTCTCCGGCACGACCAGCAGGAAGAGCGTGCCGAAGGCCGCGACGTGCATCGCGAGGATGACCGCCATCAGGCCGGCGGTGCGCAGGGTGTCCTCCCGCCGCCAGCGGAAGGCCGGCGGTCCGGAGGCGGTCGGCGGCGCGGCCGTACCGGTTGCGGGCAGGGTCATCTGCGGATCACGCTCCAGCACCTCGTGGAATGACGTCGTGAGATGCCGTGGCCGGTCTCCTGGCTCACGGGGAGGTTCCGACGGTGCCCGTACCCGGCCTTCCCAGGCGCGCTGCTGCGCCCAGTGACCCGCAAAGGGGTACGGATTGACTCCCCGTTCACAGTGGCGAGGGCCGCTCCGGACTCGGACCCGCGAGGGTCCTCCACCGGTCTTCCCGAACACCACGGCTGTTCCACCGTAGGGGTGACGGACCGACAGCTGCAAGCCTGCAGACCTGCGCAGGTGTCGGAGATCACGGTCGGACGGCCTGCGAGAATGCCGCCATGCACCTCGTCCCCGCCGACCGCGCCGGCCACCGCACCATCGACGGGCACCGGGTCTGCGAGGCCATCGCGGCGATCGGCGACACCGCCCGTGTCCGTGCCTGGGCCGACCGCTTCGCCCTGCTCGCCGACCCCGGACGGCTGTCGCTGCTGCTCGCCCTGCACACCACGGGGCCGCTCGCCGTGACCGACCTCGCCGTCGCGGCCGGCATGCGCGACCCGGCGGTCTCCCAGGCGCTGCGGCTGCTGCGCGCCGCGGGCGTGGTCGCGGGCGAGCGGGACGGCCGCGTGGTGCGGTACCGGCTCACCGACCCGGCGGTCGCGGAGGTGCTGGAGCACGGCGTGCTCGGCCGTCCGGAGTGAGGGTCACCCGGGTCGGGGCCGCCCGGCTGGGGCTCGCCGGAGTGAGATCGGCTGCGCCGCACGCAGTATGACGGGGGATCGGCTTCGGCCAAGTTTTCTTGTCATGTCACCTCGAAGCCGCTCCGGTGGCCCATGCTTCCGGAGGCGGCCCGTCCGGGCCGCCGTTCCCAGGCTCCTGACGAGGAGACACCGTGAAGCTTCGCCGTACGTTCGCCGTGGGACTGCTGGCCGCAGCCACCGCCCTGATCCCCGCGCACCAGTCCGGCGCCGCCGCCGGCGGCGGCCTGCCCTTCGGCTCGGCCACCACCGTCGGCCTCCACAACACCTACGACCCGGCCGCGTTCCCGTTCCTCGCGCAGAGCCTGGACACCGGCACCGGAATGATCGAACTGGACGTCTGGACGGACACCGTCACCAAGGAGTGGAAGGTCAGCCACTCCAACCCGCTCGGCAACGCCAACAACTGCACCGCCGCGAGCAGCCCCGCCCAGCTCTACAGCGGCGGCACCAACAAGAACCTCGAGCACTGCCTCGACGACATCCGGGTCTGGCTCGGCGCCCACCCCGGCAGCGGCCCGCTGGTGGTCAAGCTCGAACTCAAGGGCGGCTTCGCCGCCAACCGCGGCATGGGCCCGGTGCAGCTCGACAGCCTGATAGCCGCCCACCTGGGCAGCACCGCCTTCCGCCCCGCCGACCTGCTCGCCAAGCCCGGCGGCGGCCCGTACGCCACCCTCGACGAGGCCGCCCGGGCCGGCAACTGGCCGACCCGCGCCGCACTGGCCGGCCGGGTGCTGGTGGACGTCATCCCCGGCACCTTCGAGGAGGGCAACCCCTTCGACACCCTGCACACCGACGTCGAGTACGCCCGCCACCTGCGCGACCTGGCCGCGGCCGGAAAGGTCGGCCAGGCCCAGGTCTTCCCGGTGGTGCACGGCGCCACCTCGGGCGACCCGCGCGGCAAGTACGGCGAGACGAACATCCGGCCCTGGTTCGTGGTGTTCGACGGCGACGCCTCGGCGTACGTCGGCGGCATCGACACCGCCTGGTACGACAGCCGCCACTACCTGCTGGTGATGACCGACGCCCACAACGTCGCCCCCGCCATCAGCGGCACCGACCCGACCGCCGACCAGGCCCGGGCCCGGGTCTCCCAGCTCGCCGCCGCCCACGCCAGCATCGTCTCCAGCGACTGGCGGAAGCTGCCCGAGGTGCAGTCCACGGTGCTGCCGCGCGGCTGACGGACCGTCGGGCCCTGCCCTGCCGCAGCGGCGGGGCAGGGCCCGAGTGCCCGCCCGTCAGCGCTGCTGGCAGCCGGGGCACCAGAAGAGGTTGCGGGACACCAGGGACTCGGTGCGCACCGGCGTCTCGCAGACCAGGCAGGGCATGCCGGTACGGCGGTAGACGTACACCTCACCGCCGTGGTCGTCCACCCGCGGCGGGCGGCCCATCGCCTCCGGGGTGTGCTCGGGCCGCACGGTGTCGATCCGCCCTGCGCCGACGCCCTCGTGCATCAGGGCGACCAGGTCCGCCCAGATCGCGTCCCACTCGGCACGGGTCACGTCCTTGCCGGCCCGGTGCGGGCTGATGCCCAGCCGGAACAGCACCTCGGCGCGGTAGACGTTGCCGACTCCGGCCAGCACCTTCTGGTCCATCAGCAGGGCGGCCACCGTCGTCGAACTGCGGGCCATCCGGCGCCAGGCGGCCTCCGGGTCCGCATCGGGACGCAGCGGGTCGGGGCCGAGCCGGTTGTGGACGGCCTTCTTCTCGCCGGGGCCCAGGAGTTCGCAGGTGTTGGGGCCGCGGAGGTCGGCCCACCCCTCGTCGTTCGCCATCCGCAGCCGGACCTCGCCGACCGGCGCGGGCACCTCGCCGGTGCCGAAGGCGAAGCTGCCGTAGAGGCCCAGGTGGATGTGCAGCCAGTCGTCCCCGAAGGCGAGGAACAGGTGCTTGCCGTGGGCCTCGGTCTCGTCCAGGGTGCGGCCGTCGAGCAGGGCGGCGCCCTCGGCGAAGCGCCCCTGCGGGCTGCTCACGCGTACGGGCCGGTCGGCAAAGGCTCGGTGGTTCTCTCGGGCTAGGCGGTGGATGATGTGGCCCTCGGGCACGGGCGTCAGCTCCTCGTCTGGTCCGTTGCGGCCCCTCCATCATCCCAGCCCCCTGTGACACCCCGACCGCCCGCTCGGGTGGTCGGTCCAGGGGCACGTGGAACTGCGCCCCTACACGTCCGGTCGGCGGCGGGAGCGGACCACGCCGTCGGCGTCGGGCAGGACGGCAGCGAGCAGCGGGCGGGCGTCCTGGGGCAGGACGGCCGCGGTCCGGGCGGCCCGCAGCAGCGGGACGAGCTCGGGATGGTCCTCGCGGTACGCGCGCCGGCCGGCCAGGCTGCCGTCGGGCTGCTCCCACACGACCTGGGCCCCGTCCGTTCCGGCGAGGGCGGCGAGCGCCGCCTCCGGGGTGGTGAGCAGGTCGGGCCAGACGGCGAGTTCGGCGCGCGGGAACATCTCCGCCCGCAGGGCGTCGGCGGGGCCGGGGGTGATCCGGTGCCAGCGGGAGGCACCGGACAGCCAGGTCTGCTGCAGCAGGGCGGGGGCTGCGGACGGCAGGGCCCGCCAGAAGGCGTCGTCGGCAGGGCGGGCCGGTTCGGTCGGGGGTTCGGGCTCGTACGGCGAGGCGTCGATGCGCTCGGGGAAGAGGCCGAGTGCGGCGGCCAGGGCGACGGGCGCGTCCACCGGGCCTGCCGTCCCGACGTAGACGTACCGGTCGTGACCGACGTGGACGAAGAAGCCGTCGGCCTCCAGGAGGCACCAGAGGCCGCCGTCCTCGCGGATCATGCCGCGGACGAGTTCGAGTGCGGTGTCCAGCGGCAGGCGCAGCCCGTCGTAGTAGGACTCCGGATCGGCGACGAGGTAACCCTCGGGGTCGCGGATCTCCAGGTCGGCGACGCCGTGCGCCTCGGCGAAGGCGCGGACGGCGGCGAGCTGGGCGGCCTCGACCGGTCCGCAGTCGCTGCTGTCGGACACCTGTCCGTGGTAGTGGCCGCGTTCGTCGCGGTCCGCCGGGTCGTAGGGGGTGATCCGGTGGACGGTGAGCGGGGCGGTCACGGGCGGCCGGCCAGGCGGGACATGATGGCGCGGTCGAGGGCGGCGGCGGTGGCGGCGACGTCCAGCTGGGAGTTGTCGATGATGGGCAGGCCCGAGGTGCGCCAGCCGGCCATCCGGCCGTGGATGCGGGCGACCTCCTCGTCGCTCAGCCGGCGGTTGCCGCTGCGGCGGGCGTTGCGGGCGAGCACCGAGTCGAGGCCGGGGAGCAGGACGACCGGGATCATGCCGGGGCCGATGTGGCGCTTCCAGCCGCCGAGGCCGATGGCCGGCCGATCGGGGAAGACGGCGTCGTCGATGATGCAGGAGATGCCGTTGGCGAGGTAGTTGCGGCAGGCGAAGCCGCAGGTCCGCCGGGCGAGGCGGTACTGGGCCTCGGAGGCGTTGTTCCAGCCGGACTGCGGGTTGGCGAAGCCGGACTGCACCCACTCGCGGACGTCGTCCAGGCTGATGTGGGCGGTGGGCATCGGCTGCCGCTCGGCCCAGTGCCGGGCCACGGTGGTCTTGCCCGCGCCGGCCGGACCGATCAGCAGCACGGCTATCGGGCCGGTCGGGAGCTGGTGCTGCGGCGGGTGCGCGGGGAGCTGGACGGGTGCGCCGGCCGGGAGGACGAAGTGTCCGGTGGCGCCGGGCGGCACGCTCATCGCGGGCGCCGTGGGTGCGGGCGCGGCGGGCATCGGGGCCGAGGGCGCCGGTGCGGCGGGCTGCGGCTGCCGGGCGGGCTGCTGCGGGTACGGCGACTGCGTGCCGGGCCTGGCCGGGTACGGCGGCTGCACCCCTCCTGGCCTGGCCGGGTACGGTGGCGCGACGGGTCGCGGAGGCATCGGTCCTCCCCCTGCGTACTGCGACATCGTCACCTCCCGAGCGGGACACTACACGTCGGCCCGGTGGCGGGCACAGTCCGCCACCGGGCCGAATGATCACGTGTCAGCGGGAGGTGAGCTGCTCCGCGAGGGCGCGAAGGGCCAGCTCGTACGAGCCGAGGCCGAACCCGGCGATGGTGCCGGATGCGATCGCGGCGATCACCGAGTTGTGCCGGAAGGCCTCCCGGGCGTACGGGTTGGAGATGTGCACCTCGATGAGCGGCGCGGTGCGCTGGGCGGCGGCGTCGCGCATGGCGTACGAGTAGTGCGTGAAGGCTCCGGGGTTGATCACGACCGGGGTCTTCGCGTCGGCGGCCTGGTGCAGCCACTCGACCATCTGCAGCTCGGAGTTGGTCTCCCGGACCTCCACCTCCAGGCCGAGTTCGGCGCCGAGCGCGGTGCAGCGCTCGACCAGCCCGGCGTACGAGGTGGCGCCGTACACGTCGGGTTCGCGGCTGCCGAGCCGGCCGAGGTTGGGCCCGTTGAGGACGAGCACCCGTGTGGTCATCCGGACACCTCCGCGTAGGCGGCGACCAGCAGGGACGGGTCGGGACCCTCCAGGACGGAGGTCTTCGCGAGGCCGTCCAGGACGATGAAGCGCAGCAGGTCGCCGCGGGACTTCTTGTCGATCTTCATGGCGTCGAGCAGTCGGGGCCAGGCGTCCGCGCGGTACGTCAGCGGCAGCCCCACCGAGCCGAGCACCCGCCGGTGCCGGTCGGCGGTCTCGTCGTCCAGCCTACCCGCGAGGCGTCCGAGCTCCGCGGCGAAGACCATGCCGATGGAGATCGCCGCGCCGTGCCGCCACTTGTAGCGCTCGTTGCGCTCGATGGCGTGGCCGAGGGTGTGGCCGTAGTTGAGGATCTCGCGGCGGCCGGCCTCCTTGAGGTCGCCGGAGACGACGTCGGCCTTGACCTGGATGGCCCGGCGGATCAGCTCCGGGGTGTGCGGGCCCGCCGGGGTGGTGGCGGCCTCCGGGTCGGCCTCGACCAGGTCGAGGATGACCGGGTCGGCGATGAAGCCGGCCTTGATCACCTCGGCGAGGCCGGAGACGTAGTCGTGCTTGGAGAGCGTCTCCAGGGTCGCCAGGTCGGCGAGCACGCCGGCCGGCGGATGGAAGGCGCCGACCATGTTCTTGCCCTCGGCGATGTTGATGCCGGTCTTGCCGCCGACGGCCGCGTCCACCATGCCGAGCAGGGTGGTCGGCATGGAGATCCAGCGCACTCCGCGCAGCCAGGTGGCGGCGACGAAGCCGGCGAGGTCGGTGGTGGCGCCGCCGCCGAGGCCGACGATCACGTCGCTGCGGGTGAAGCCGGTCTGGCCGAGCACGGACCAGCAGTAGGCGGCGACCTCGGCGCTCTTGGCCTCCTCGGCGTTGGGCACCTGGAGGGCGATCGCCTCGTAGCCCTCGGCGGCGAGGTCCTCGCGGATCGCCTCGCCGGTGGCGGCCAGCGCCTCCGGGTGGATGACCGCGACCCGCTTGGCCTTGCCGCCGATCAGCGGGGCGAGTTCGCCGAGCAGCTGGTGTCCGACCAGCACGTCGTACGGGTCGTGTCCGGCGCTGCCGCCGACGTGGATGGTGACGGTGTCGGTCATGCCTGCTTCAGCTCCAGTGCTTCCATTACGGCGTCCGCGACCTGCTCGGGGGTGAGCCCCTGGGTGTCGACGACGGCCTTGGCCACCTCCAGGTAGAGGGGGCGGCGGGCCTCCATCAGCTCGCGCCAGCGGGCCCGCGGGTTGACGGCGAGCAGCGGGCGCGGCGCGTCCAGGCCGACCCGCTTGACGGCGTCGCCGAGGGCGACCTCCAGGTAGACCACCGGGAGGCCGGCCAGCAGGGCGCGGGTGGCGTCGGCCATCACCGCGCCGCCGCCGAGCGCGAGCACGCCGGGGTGGGTCCCGGCGGCCGTGCGGACGGCCCGCACCTCCAGTTCGCGGAAGTGCGGCTCGCCCTCGTCGATGAAGATCTCCGGGATCGGCTTGCCCGCCTGCTCCTCGATGTCGGCGTCGGTGTCCCGGAAGCCGACCCCGAGGCGCTCGGCGAGCAGCCGGCCGACCGTGGACTTGCCGGCCCCGGGCGGGCCGACCAGCACGACGACCGGCGTGCTCATCGGACGATCAGGTGGTCGAGGTAGGACTGCACGTTGCGGCGGGTCTCGGAGACGTTGTCGCCGCCGAACTTCTCCGCCACGGCGTCCGCGAGCACCAGCGCGACCATCGCCTCGGCGACGATGCCGGCGGCCGGCACGGCGCACACGTCGGAGCGCTGGTGGTGGGCCTTGGCCGGCTCGCCGGTGCGCACGTCCAGGGTCTGAAGGGCGCGCGGCACGGTCGCGATGGGCTTCATCGCGGCGCGCACCCGCAGCAGCTCGCCGGTGGACAGACCGCCCTCGGTGCCGCCGGAGCGGCCGGAGGAGCGCTTGACGCCCTCGGAGGTGGGGACGATCTCGTCGTGGGCCTGGGAGCCGGGCACCCGGGCCAGCTCGAAGCCGTCGCCGACCTCCACTCCCTTGATCGCCTGAATGCCCATCAGGGCGGCGGCCAGGCGGGCGTCCAGGCGGCGGTCCCAGTGCACGTGCGAACCGAGGCCGACCGGCACGCCGTACGCCAGCACCTCGACGACGCCGCCGAGGGTGTCGCCGTCCTTGTGGGCCTGGTCGATCTCGGCGACCATCCGCTCGGAGGCGTCGCCGTCCAGGCAGCGCACCGGGTCCTCGTCGAGGCGGGCCTCGTCGGCGGGCAGCGGGTAGACGCCGAGCGGGGCCTTGGCCGCGCCGAGCTCGATCACGTGCGAGACCAGCTCGATGCCGCAGGTCTCCTTGAGGTACGAGCGGGCGACGGTGCCGATCGCGACGCGGGCCGCGGTCTCGCGGGCGGAGGCGCGCTCCAGGATCGGACGGGCCTCGTCGATCGAGTACTTCTGCATGCCGGCGAGGTCGGCGTGGCCGGGGCGCGGGCGGGTCAGCGGCTCGTTGCGGGCGAGGCCGGCCAGGATCTCCGGGTCGACCGGGTCGGCCGACATGACCTGCTCCCACTTGGGCCACTCGGTGTTGCCCACCATGATCGCGACCGGGCTGCCCATGGTCAGGCCGTGCCGGACACCGCCGAGGAAGGTCACCTCGTCCTGCTCGAACTTCATCCGCGCCCCGCGGCCGTAGCCGAGCCGGCGGCGGGCCAGCGCGTCGGCCACCATCGCGGTGGTGACCGGCACACCGGCCGGCAGGCCCTCCAGCGTCGCGACCAGTGCGGGGCCGTGCGACTCCCCCGCCGTCAGCCAGCGCAACCTACCCAACGGAGCTCCTTCGTCAGCGGCCCGGCCCGCGCGATGCGGGCCGACCGGGGCCTTCGTCCGGCGGGCCCGCCCTCGGGCAGGAGGCGACGGGGCCCGCGCTCTGTCCTGATCCTTTCATGCCGCGGGGCGGGACCGGCACGTGGTCCGCGTGCCGGACACCTGTATGGACACTCACAGGTTTGGCGCGCCGGGCCCGGGGTAGCCTGCTCAGCCCTCCGCGAGCGCCGCCTCCCCGGCCGCGCGCATCGCCGCCAGCGGGCCCGGCACGCCGGTGAACGCCTCGAACTGCAGCACCGCCTGGTGCACCAGCAGGTCGAGGCCGCCGAGCACCGTCCCGCCGCGCTCGGCGCAGGCGGCCGCCAGCCGGGTCGGCCACGGGTGGTACAGCACGTCGAACAGCACCCCGGGCCCGCTCGGCAACACGTCGGCGAAGCCGTCGGTGGCACCGACCGGGGTGGTGGAGATCGTCAGCGGGGACTCCAGCGCCCGGGCGCCGTCCTCCCAGGCGGCGGTGCGAATCCGCAGGCCGAGGCGCTCGCCGAGGGCGAGCATCTCGGCGGCCCGCTGCTCGCTGCGGACGTGGACGGTCACCTCGCCGGTGCACACCTCGGCCAGCGCGGCCAGCGCCGAGGAGGCGGTCGCCCCGGCGCCCAGCACCGAGGCCGCCTCCACCTTCTCCACGCCCCGCTCGCGCAGCGCGTTGACCAGGCCGGGCACGTCGGTGTTGTCCCCGCTGCGCCGCCCGTCCGGGCCGAAGACCACGGTGTTGACGGCGTCCACGGCCAGCGCCGTCCGACCGACCTCGTCGAGCAGCGGGACGATCGCCCGCTTGAGCGGCATGGTGAGCGACAGGCCGGCCCACTCGGCGGGTTCGATCCTTTCGATGAATCCCGGCAGCCCCGCCTCGTCCACCTCGAACCGGTCGTACCGCCGCTCCGCCATGCCCAGCGCCGCGTAGCCGGCGCGGTGCAGCACCGGCGACAGCGAGTGCGCGATCGGAGAGCCGAGCACGGCGGCCCGCAGTTGTGTCGTCACGTCAGTCCCATCGTGGGCGTTGGATCAGGACAGGATCACGGCGGATTCGGCCACGCCCGGCAGGAGCAGTGGCCGAGCGGCGGATCGTGGGCACACCATTCGATTGCACACCCGTTCGATTAACCGCATCGGAGACCGGATGTCCCGCATCGTACGCATCGCCGCCGCCGGCGCGCTGACCCTGTCCGCCCTGTGGCTGGGCACCGCCCCGGCAGGCGCCGCCTCACTGCCCACCTGCACCGCCCGGCTGAGCCTGACGACCATGCCCACGACCGCTTCCGGGTCCGTGGACTGCCGCCTCGCCTACGGCCACACGGGCGACGGGGTCAAGGCCCTCCAGGAGAGCCTCTACTTCTGCAACGGCGAGAACGTCGCACGCGACGGGATCTTCGGCAACGCCACCAAGGCGGCCGTCCTGCGGGTCCAGCAGCGCGGCGGCATCAGCCAGGACGGCGTTTACGGGCCGCAGACCCGCGACCGCATGAGCTTCATGACCTACGGCAGCTCGACCCCGCGCTGCACCGTCTGACACAGCGGCTCCCGGCCGGCCGGGGCGGCCGGCCGGGAGGTGCGGCTACTTGCAGACGCCCAGCTGCTTGTCGAACGCCTGCCCGTGGGCGGCACAGTTCTCGGCGACGTTCTTCAGGTGATCCTCGTACGTGACGGCGAAGCGGGTCTCCTCCTCCGACATGGAGTACCAGTAGATCCAGTCGCCCGGCGTCGGGTTGAGCACCGCGTTGATCGCCAACGTGCCGGGGTTGCCGATCGGGGTCGGCGGCAGGCCCTTGACCACGTACGTGTTGTACGGGCTCTTGTTGGTCTGGAGTTCGGCGTTGGTGAAGTGGACGCGGCCCAGCTGGTACTGCAGCGTGGTGTCGAGCTGCAGCTTCCCCTGGGTGGCGTTGCTGTTCAGGCGGTTGTACAGGGCCCGGGCCATCTTGCCGAAGTCCTTGTCGTACTTGCCCTCCGCCTGGAGGATGCTCGCCTCGACGAGCACCTCGTAGCCGCTCTTGAGGCCGACCTTCTGCGCGCCCTGGTCGAGGTTCAGGTCCTGGTAGTGCTTCACCGCGTTGGCGACCATCTGCTTGAGCAGGTCCTCGGGCTTCATGCCCTGGGCGACCGAGTACTTGTCGGGGAACAGGAAGCCCTCGATGTTCCCCTTCGCGTAGTCGGGCAGGCCGAGGTTGTTCAGCTGCTCCTTCGCCACGTTGGCGGTGGTGCCCTTGGGCACGTTCAGCTTGCCGTCGATGCGCTGGTAGATGTCGACGGCCTTCAGGCCCTCCGGGAGGATCAGCGCGTTGCCGCCGGCCGAGTCGACCAGCAGCTTGACGGCCGCCGCACCGGACATCTCGCGGGCCATCGTGTAGAAGCCGGGCTGGATGCTGCCGGATTTCGGGTCCTTGTTGAAGGCCGACACGAAGGCGTCGACGCTCTTCACCACGCCGGACTTGAAGAGCAGCGAGCCGATGGCAGTACCGCTGGAGCCGGCCGCGATCTCGATGTGCACCGAGCCCGTGCCGGAACCCGCGTAGTCCGGCGGCGGGCCGAAGTGGTCCTGGTAGAAGCCGTAGCCCCACCAGCCGGCGCCGCCCATGCCGCCGAGCAGGACCAGGGCGACCACCAGGCAGGCGCCGCGGTTGCGGCGGCCGGCCTTCTTGCCCTTCTCCTTGCGCTTGCGCTCGGCCTCGCGGGAGCCGTCCTCCTCGCCGTCGAAGAACGAGCTGCCCTCGGTGGGGTCGTCGTCCTCGGCGTACTCGTCGAAGTCGTCCTCCCACTCCTCGGCCTCCGCCTCGGCGGGGTCGTCGAGGGCGGCGGCCTCGGCCTCCCAGTCGATGCCGTCCGGGCCGGGGCCCGAGGGGCGCGGCTGGGCGCGGCGCGGCGGCGGCACCGGGGCACCGGGCTGCGGCGGACGTCCCGGCTGCTGGCCCGGCTGCTGCGGGAAGCCCTGCTGAACGCCCTGGCCGGCTGCCATGCCCTGGCCCGCCTGCATCATGCCCGGGCCGGCCTGCATCTGCCCCTGCTGGGGCGGCATCGGCCGGCGGCCGTAGCCCTGCTGCTGCGGGTTGCCCTGCTGCTGTATGCCCTGCTGCACGCCCTGGGACTGCATGCCCTGCTGCATCCCCTGCTGCCGGAGATCCTGCGGGATCTGCCAGCCGCCGGAGTTCTGCTGCTGGAACTGCTGCTGCTGGAACTGCTGCTGGGCGTACCCCTGCTGCTGGTAGCCCTGCTGCTGCGGCATCTGGGGCTGCTGCTGCACCTGCTGCTGCGGGTAGCCGTGCTGGCCGTACGAGGGCTGCTGCTGCCAGCCCTGCTGCTGGGGGTAACCCTGCTGGCCGTACTGCTGCTGGCCGTACGCGTCGGGTTGCACCTGCCACGAGCCGGTCTGGTCGACGGGCTGCGGCTGCTGCGGGATGCCGTACCCGGGATCGCCCGGGTGCCACGGCTGGTCTCCCTGGGGGCGGTAGCCCCCGCCCTGGTCAGTCATCGAACCCCTTATGCGTACCGCCGAGTCGAACCGGCGTGCTACGGCATCATCCGGAGGGAGACGTTACCGTACCGCAGCATTCGCGATTCGCCGCATGCGCACCCTCAGTGACCACCCTCCGCGGGCGGGGAACTCTGTTGCTTCTGATGGGCGTTGAACTCTGCGACATTCTTCTGCTGCTGTTCGAAGCTGTCGGTGAACCTGGTGTCGCCGGGACGCACGGTGACGAAGTAGAGCCAGTCGCCCTCGGCCGGGTCGGCGGCTGCGCGCAGGGCCTCCCGGCCCGGATTGGAGATGGGGGTCGGCGGCAGGCCGGTGTGCAGGTAGGTGTTGAACGGCGAGTCCAGCTGGGTGTCCGTGGTCGTGGTGGTCAGCGTGGAGCGGCCGAGCGCGTAGTTGATCGACGAGTCCAGCTGCAGCGGCATGTTCTTGGCCAGCCGGTTGTAGATCACCCTCGCGACCTTGGCCATGTCCTCGGCGTTGTCGGCCTCGCCCTGCACGAGGCTGGCCACGGTGAGGACTCCGTAGGGGCTCTGTGCGAATGCGGTGGCCGCCGCGTCGACCCCGCCGGATTCCAGGGCCTTGCCACCCTCCGTGACCATCTGCTGGAGCAGGCCGAGCGGCGTGGTCTCGCCGGTCACCGGGTAGGTCGACGGGAAGAGGTACCCCTCCGGGTTGCCCCGGGCGGACTCCGGCAGGCCCAGGTCGCCGCCGTGCTCCTTGGCGACGCCCTTGGTGGTGCCGGGTGCCAGGTGGAGCCGCTCGTCGATCGCGGTGTACACCTGCTCGGCGCGGCGCCCCTCGGGAATGGTCAGCGCATTGGCGTTGGCCGGGTCGAGCAGCACGCCGAGCGCGGAGGCCACCGACATCTTCAGCTTCAGCGTGTAGGTGCCCGGCTGGATGCGGTTGCCGGCCGGGTGCTGGGCCGCGGCGTCGGTGAACGCCTTGGTGCTGGCCACCACCCCGTTCTTGACCAGCGCCTTGCCGATCGCGGTCAGCGTCGCGCCCTGCGGCACCGACACCTCGACCGTCCCGTTGCCGCCGCCCGCGTAGTCGGGCGCCTCCGGCTCGGGCTCGGGCCACACCAGGTAGACCGCCAGCGCCAGCACACAGGCCACCCCGAACAGCGCCAGCACGCTCAGGCAGCAGGCCGCCCCGGTCCGGACCTTCTCCGGGTCCGGTGGCTCCACCGCGTACGGCTGCCCGGGCGGCCGGCCCTCGGGCTCCTCCGCGGGGGCGCCGAGGTGGCCGGGGGTGACGCCGGGGCCCATGCCTGGTGCGGTGTACGGGTCGGTCACGAACGGCCCCTCCGTCGGCAGCCGGCAGTGCCGGCCTGCTCCAACAACGGCGACAACGGCGAAGGGGCCCGTGCGGACACCTCCGCACGGACCCCTTGTGGGACGTTAGTACTAACTGCTCAGACGGCCGGCTCGACACTCTCGCCGGGCGCCCGGCCGCTCACCCGTTCGGCTTCGAGCGCCGCCTGCAGGATCACCACGGCCGCCGCCTGGTCGATCACCGACCGGCCCTTCTTCGAGGACCGGCCCGAGGCCCGCAGGCCCTGGGCCGCGGTGACGGTGGTCATCCGCTCGTCCACCAGCCGGACGCCGACCGGCGCCAGCAGCGCCGCCAGCCGCCCGGCGTACGCCCGGACCTTGGCCGCGGCCGGCCCCTCCTTGCCGCTCAGCGAGCGGGGCAGGCCGACCACGACCTCGATCGCGTCGTACTCCTCGACGATCTCCTTGAGGCGCGCCTGGGAACGGCCCCCGGCGGGCACGGTCTCCACCGGCGTGGCGATCAGCCCGTCGGGGTCGCAGGACGCGACCCCGATCCGGGCGTCGCCGACGTCGACGGCGATCCGCCGGCCCCGCCGGAAGACCTTCTCGGGCAGCTGCTCGGTCATCAGGAGGCGCGCTCCGCGACCAGGGCGCGGACGGCGGCGATCGCCTCGTCCACCGCGGCCGGGTTGGAGCCGCCGCCCTGGGCGACGTCGTCCTTGCCGCCACCGCCGCCGCCGAGCGTCTTCGCCGCGGTGCGGACCAGCTCGCCGGCCTTCACGCCGCGGGCGCGGGCGTCCTCGTTGGTGGCGATCACGGTCAGCGGGCGGTCGTTCGCCACGGTGAAGGCCGCGACCACGGCCGGGCGGGAGCCCAGGCGGCCGCGGACGTCCAGCACCAGCTTGCGCAGCTCGTCCGCACCGGTGCCGTCGGTGACCCGGGCCGCGACCAGGGCCACGCCCCGGACGTCCTCGGCCGCGTCGGCCAGACCGGCCGCCGCCGCGAGGACCTTCTCGGCGCGGAAGCGCTCGATCTCCTTCTCGGCGTCCTTGAGCTTGGTGAGCATGCCGGCGATCTTCTCCGGCAGCTCCTCCGGACGGCCCTTGACCAGCTCGGTGAGCTGGGAGACCACGGTGTGCTCGCGCGCCAGGAACTTGTACGCGTCGACGCCGACCAGCGCCTCCACGCGGCGCACGCCGGAGCCGATCGAGGACTCGCCGAGCAGCTTCACCAGGCCCAGCTGGGCGGTGTTGCCGACGTGCGTGCCACCGCACAGCTCCTTGGAGAAGTCGCCGATGGTCACCACGCGCACCGAGTCGCCGTACTTCTCGCCGAACATCGCGATGGCGCCGGCCTTGCGGGCCTCGTCCATCGTCATGACCTCGGCGGTGACGTCGAGTTCGCGGACCAGCACCTCGTTGATCTTCTGCTCGACGTCGGTCAGCACCGAGCCGGGGACGGCGGCCGGCGAGCCGAAGTCGAAGCGGAAGCGGCCCGGCGCGTTCTCCGAACCGGCCTGGGCGGCCGTCGGGCCGAGCGCGTCGCGCAGCGCCTGGTGGGTGAGGTGGGTGGCCGAGTGGGCGCGCGAGACCGCGCGGCGGCGGTCCACGTCGATGGTGGCGTACGCGGAGGCACCGAGCACGACCTCGCCGAAGAGCACGCCGCCGGAGTGCACGGTCACGCCGGGCACCGGCTGCTGCACGTCGCGGACCTCGACGACCGCGCCGGAGTCCAGGCGGATCCGGCCGTGGTCGGCGAGCTGGCCGCCGCCCTCGGCGTAGAACGGGGTGCGGTCGAGGACGATCTCGACCTCGTCGCCCTCGGTCGCGGCCGGCGCCGGGACGCCGTTCACCAGCAGGCCGACCACGGTGGCCTCGCCCTCGGTGGCGGTGTAGCCGGTGAAGACGCTCGCGCCGGACTTGTCCGCCACCTCGCGGTAGGCGGCCACGTCGGCGTGGCCCATCTTCTTCGCCTTGGCGTCGGCCTTGGCGCGGTCCCGCTGCTCCTGCATCAGGCGGCGGAAGCCGGACTCGTCCACTTGGAGGCCCTGTTCCTCGGCCATCTCCAGGGTGAGGTCGATCGGGAAGCCGTAGGTGTCGTGCAGCTTGAACGCCTGGTCGCCGGAGAGCACCGCGCCGCCGGACTGCTTGGTCTCGGTGACCGCGGCGTCCAGCAGGTTGGTACCGGCCTTCAGGGTCTGCAGGAAGGCCGTCTCCTCGGCGGTGACGACCGTCTCGATGCGCTTGCGGTCGGTCTCCAGCACCGGGTACTGCGGGGCCATCGCCTTGATGGTGATGTCGGTGAGCTCCTTGGCCACCGGCTCGGTGGCGCCCAGCAGGCGCATGTTGCGGATGGCGCGGCGCAGGATGCGGCGCAGCACGTAGCCGCGGCCCTCGTTGCCGGGGGTGACGCCGTCGCCGATCAGCATGATGGCGGTGCGGAAGTGGTCGGTGACCACGCGCAGCGAGACGTCAGACTTGTGGTCGGCGCCGTAGCTGTGGCCGGTGAGCTCGGCGGCGCGGTCGAGGATCATCCGGCTGGTGTCGATCTCGAAGAGGTTGTCGACGCCCTGCAGGATGGCGGCGAGGCGCTCGAGGCCGAGGCCGGTGTCGATGTTCTTGCTCGGCAGGTCGCCGAGGATCTCGAAGCCGTCCTTGCCGTCGCCGTGGCCGCGCTCGTACTGCATGAAGACCAGGTTCCAGATCTCCAGGTAGCGCTCGCCGTTGACGGCCGGGCCGCCCTCCTCGCCGTACGCGGGGCCGCGGTCGTAGTTGATCTCCGAGCACGGGCCGCACGGGCCGGGGACGCCCATCGACCAGAAGTTGTCCTTCATGCCGAGGCGCTGGATGCGCTCGGACGGGACGCCGATGACGTCGCGCCAGATCTGCTCGGCCTCGTCGTCGTCCTTGTAGACGGTGATCCAGAGCTTCTCCTTCTCCAGGCCGTAGCCGCCGTCCGCGACGGGAGTGGTGAGCAGCTCCCACGCGAACTTGATGGCCCCTTCCTTGAAGTAGTCGCCGAAGGAGAAGTTGCCGCACATCTGGAAGAACGAGCCGTGCCGGGTGGTCTTGCCGACCTCCTCGATGTCCAGCGTGCGGACGCACTTCTGGACGGAGGTGGCGCGGGAGTACTGCGGCTTGACCTCGCCGAGGAAGTACGGCTTGAACGGCACCATGCCGGCGTTGACCAGCAGCAGGGTGGGGTCGTCGGCGACGAGCGACGCCGACGGTACGACGGTGTGGCCGCGCTCCTCGAAGAAGCGCAGCCAGCGGCGGCGGATCTCAGCCGACTCCATCAGTGGTCCTTCCGGTTGGGTTGCTGCCCGGCAGCGCTCGGCGCTGGCGGGGCTCGGCAATGCTCTTGGTGGTGGTGCTGCGCTTCGGGGGCAGGGCGGCGGCCGGGGAGCCCGGGGCCGCCGAGATAGCTCGGTGGCCGGGCTCGGGGCGCAGCGCGCGGCGGCGGCGCGGCGGCTCGACCACGGCGGTGCCGTCGAGGCCGAGGTCGGCGCGGAGCTCCTGCTCGCGCTCGGCCATGCCGGCCTGGACGTCCTGGGCGAAGCGCTTGGCGGCGTCGCCGAGCCGGAGGGCGCCGCGGGCGGCGGTGCCGGAGATGCTGTCGGGGGTGAGCCGGTGCACGGCCTCGTTGGCCTTGCCCATGGCCCAGACGGCGGCGCCGGCGCCGACCGCCATCCAGAAGATGCGTCGAACCACCGTGGTCAGCCCCTCACCGCTCGGCGGACGCGGGCGAGCAGCCCGCCGCTGCGCGGCGCGGTCGCCGCGCGGACCTCGGCCCGGATCAGCCGGGCGAGCGCGTCGCGGTCGGCGGCCTGCTCGGGGAGGGCGGCCGTGCCCTGCTGGCGGGCGACGGCCTTGCGGACGCCGTAGCTGAACGCGGCGACCTTGACCAGCGGGCCGCCGATGGTGGCGGCGACGGTGGAGGAGAGGGCGTTGGCGTTGGCGGCGGCGTCCTGCACGTTGGCGGTGATCTCGTCGACCCGCTCCAGCTGCTCGTTGGCGCTGCGGACGGCCGCGCCCGCGTCGACCAGCAGCGGCACGGCCTGCTCGGTGACGGCGGAGACCAGGACGGTGGCCTCCTTCAGCACCTTGGAGAGCCGGACGAGCACCACGGCGAGCAGCGTGACCAGGACCGCCCAGAACACGGCCACCAACAGGCCGGCCAGTTCTCCCACGGACACCTTGTGCGCTCCCTCGCCTTGCAGCTTCCTCCGAAGGGAACCCTATCGTGACCACGGGCGGTTTCCCGACCGGATAAGCGCCGCCCCGCCGTGCCCGGGCGCGGGGCGGGGCGTGACCCGTCGGCAGGTCACCTCGTTGATCGGAACGGGCCGGCCCGCTGGCCGGCCCGCACACCATCCCATCGACGACATGGGGGCTCGGTTGTCCAGCGAACCCGCGGCGGACGGGCAGCGGCGGACGGCCCGCGGACGGCTGCCCGCCGATCTCACCAGCTTCGTCGGGCGCCGCGCCGAACTCGCCGCGCTGGCGCGGCTGCTCGGCTCCTCGCGACTGGTCACGGTGACCGGCCCGGGCGGTGTCGGCAAGACCCGGCTGGCCCTGCGGGCGGCCGCGGCGGCGGCCGGCCGGTCCTTCCCGGACGGCGTCCGGCTCGCCGAGATCGGCCCGGTGCAGGACGGGCTGCTGCTCGGCCACGCGGTGCTGGAGGCGCTGGAGCTCACCGACTCCACCGCGCGCCCGCCGCTCGACGTGCTGGTCGAGCAGCTGTCGGACCGGCGGATGCTGCTGGTGATGGACGGCTGCGAGCACCTGGTGGACGCCTGCGCCGAGCTGGTCGACGTACTGCTGCGCGGCGCGCCGGGCCTGCGGGTGCTGGCCACCAGCCGGCAGTCGCTGCGGGTGGACGGCGAGCACCTGCTGCCGCTGGCGCCGCTGCCGGTGGACTGCCCGGACGGGCGGCGTCCGGACGCGGTGCGGCTGTTCGCCGACCGGGCGGCCGCGGTGGTGCCCGGCTTCGAGCTGACCGCGGAGAACCGGGAGGACGTCGCCGTGCTGTGCCGTCGGCTGGACGGCATCCCGCTGGCGGTGGAGCTGGCCGCCGGCCGCCTGCGGGCGCTGTCGGTGGAGCAGATCGCGATCCGGCTGGACGACCGGTTCCGGCTGCTGACCGGCGGGGCCCGGACGGCTCCGCCGCGGCACCAGACGCTGCGCACCACGATCGGGTGGAGCCACGAACTCTGCTCTCCGCAGGAACGTTTGCTCTGGGCACGGCTGTCGGTGTTCTCCGGCGGCTTCGACCTGGAGGCCGCCGAGTACGTCTGCGCCGGCGAGGGGCTGGACCCCGAATCGATGACGGACCTGCTCGCCGACCTGGTGGACAAGTCCGTGGTGCTGCGGCTGGACGCGGGCGACACCGTGCGCTTCCGGATGCTCGACACCCTGCGCGAGTACGGCGCGCACTGGCTGGCCTCCGCGGGCGAGGAGCAGCGGCTGCTGCGCCGCCACCGCGACTGGTACCTGGGGGTGGCGACCTGGGGCGAGGTGGAGTGGTTCGGGCCGCGGCAGGCGGAGACCGCCGAGCGGACGCGGCTGGCGCACTCCAATCTGCGGGCGGCGCTGGAGTTCTGCCTGGCGGAGCCGGGCGAGGAGCAGCAGGCGCTGGTGCTGGCCGGCACGCTGTGGTTCTACTGGGTGGGCTCCGGGCACATCGGTGAGGGCCGGCACTGGCTGGACCGGGCACTGGCGCTGGCACCGGAGCCGACCGGGGCGCGGGCGAAGGCGCTCTGGGTGACCGGCTACATGGCCACCCTGCAGGGCGATCTGACCGGTGCCGCGCCGGCGCTGGAGGAGTGCCGCCGGCAGGCGCTGGAGACCGGGGACGACCGGGCGCTGGCCTACGCGGTGCACCGGCAGGGCTGTGCGGCGCTGATCGCGGACGACCCGGTGCGGGCGGGCGAGCTGTTCGAGGAGGCGCTGTGGCACTACAACGCGCTCGGCGAGATGAACAGCAACGTCCTGATGGCGATGTTCGAGCTGGGTCTGGCGCACCTGTTCCAGGGCGACGCGGAGACCGGCGCGGCGTGGATCGAGCGGGTGCGGGAGATCTGCGAGGAGCACGGCGAGCAGTGGGCGTACGCGTACGGGCTGTACGCCTACGCGCACGCCCGCTGGACGACGGGCGAGCTGCGGCAGGCCCGGACGTACGCGCGCGAGTGCGTGCGGCTCAACCACCGGTTCCGCGACCTGCTGGGGATCGTGCTGGGCATGGAGCTGCTGGCAGTGCTGGAGACGGAGGGTCCGGAGGCGGACCTGGTGGAGGCGCGGGTGCTGCAGGGGGCGGCGCACCGGATCTGGCAGGGCGTGGGCACGCCGTTCTTCGGTTCGCGCAGTTTCAACGGTCCGCACCGGGAGGGTGCGGAGCGGGCCAGGTCGGGGCTGACCGAGGACGAGTTCGAGGAGGCGTTCGCGCGCGGTGCGGCGCTGGACCTGGACTCCGCGGTGCGGCGGGCCCTGGGCGGCGGCGAGTTCCCGCCGAGCCGGCCCTTCGACACGGACGGCCGCCCGCCGGACCCGTGCCCGGTCGAACCGTCACCGGTACCGGCCCTCTAGGAGTTGTCGCCCGGAGGGCACTCGGGCCCCTTTCTGTGGCACCCGTGACCTCCGAAGGCACGCATCGCGGCTTCCCCGCACGGAAAGGGGTGAGCCCCCGCAGCCGGTGGGGCTGCGGGGGCTCAGTGCTGCAGTGGTACTGCCCGCGGGTCAGCGCGAGTAGTACTCGACGACCAGCTGCTCGTCGCAGACGACCGGGACCTCGCGGCGCTGCGGCGCGCGGTCCAGGCGGAAGGCCAGGGCCTTCAGGTTGACCTCGAGGTACTTCGGGGTCTGGCCCTCGCCGGCGTTGCCGCCCTCGCGAGCCACCTGGAAGGGGACCTTCTCCTTGGACTTGTCCTTGACCGTGACGACGTAGCCCGGCTTCATCTGGAACGACGGCTTGTTGACCTTGCTGCCGTTGACCTCGATGTGGCCGTGCACGACCATCTGACGGGCCTGGTAGATGGTGCGGGCGATGCCCGAACGCAGGACCAGGGCGTCGAGACGGGTCTCCAGCAGGGCGACGAGCGCCTCACCGGTCTTGCCCTCGACCTTCTTGGCCGACTCGAAGGCGCGGGCCATCTGCTTCTCGCTCAGGTCGTACTGCGCGCGCAGACGCTGCTTCTCGGTCAGACGGACCTTGTAGTCAGAGTTCTGCTTGCGGCCGCGGCCGTGCTGGCCGGGCGGGTAGGGGCGGGCCTCGAAGTACTTGACGGACTTCGGGGTCAGCGGGACGCCCAGGGCACGAGCGATCTTGACCTTGGGGCGCTTCTGGTTCGCCATGGAACCAATACCTCTTTCGGTGTGCGAATACGGCTTCACCAGGTGTTGACGGAGGCCGCTTCTCGCGACCCGGAGAAAAACCACCGGGGTGGTCAGCCGCTCTCCGAGCCGGGCACGTGCGTGCTTGCACACGAGTGGCCCACCGACCGCGGGGGTGGTGGGCTGCCCGCGACACCGGAACCGGTGCGCGACGCTCCTGGAGGCCCTCCCGGAGGAGGGACCTCGTGGCCGGTGCCCCGCTGGTGCGGACGGTCGGCCGGTTCTCACCCGCCGCCGTGCCCGGGACATGGCACTCCGATCGAGTATACCGCCGGCCCACCGGTCCGGATCACCGCCCCGAAGTCGCCGCGCCCGGGCCGCGCCGCGGGGTTCACTCCCCCTTGAGCCGGGCCCTGGTCCACTCGACGGTGTCGGCGTAGCGCGCCTCGCCGCCGCGCCGGGTGGGGTGGTAGTACGCCTTGCCGTGGACCGCGTCCGGCGCGTACTGCTGGGCGGCGATGCCCTCGGGGAGGTCGTGCGGGTACTGGTACCCCTTGCCGTGGCCGAGTTTGCCGGCGCCGCCGTAGTGCGCGTCGCGCAGGTGCGGCGGGACGGCGCCCGCCATCCCCTGCCGGACGTCGGCGAGGGCGGCGTCGATGGCCAGGTAGGCGGCGTTGGACTTGGGCGCGAGCGCGAGCGCGATGGCGGCCTGGGCGAGGATGATCCGGGCCTCCGGGAAGCCGATCATGGCGACCGCCTGGGCGGCCGCGACGGCGGTGGAGAGCGCGGTGGGGTCGGCCAGGCCGACGTCCTCGCTGGCGGAGATCATCAGGCGCCGGGCGATGAACCGCGGGTCCTCCCCCGCCTCGATCATCCGGGCCAGGTAGTGCAGGGTGGCGTCCACGTCGCTGCCGCGGATCGACTTGATCAGGGCGCTGGCCACGTCGTAGTGCTGGTCGCCGTCCTTGTCGTAGCGGACGGCGGCCTGGTCGACGGCGGTCTCGGTGGCCGCCAGGGTGATCTCCGCCGCGCCCTGCTCCAGCGCGGCGCCGGCCGCCGCCTCCAGGGTGGTCAGCGCCCGGCGGGCGTCGCCTCCGGCGAGGCGGACGAGGTGGTCCTCCGCCTCCGCGGTGAGCTCGACGGCGCCCGCCAGCCCGCGCTCGTCCGCCACGGCGCGGCGCAGCAGCAGGCGGACGTCCTCGTCGGTGAGTGACTCCAGGGTGAGCAGCAGCGAGCGGGATAGCAGCGGGGAGATCACCGAGAAGTAGGGGTTCTCGGTGGTGGCGGCGATCAGGGTGACCCAGCGGTTCTCCACGGCGGGCAGCAGGGAGTCCTGCTGGGCCTTGGAGAAGCGGTGGATCTCGTCGAGGAAGAGGACGGTCTCGCGGCCGGTCATGCCGACGGCGCGGCGGGCGCCGTCGATGACCGCGCGGACCTCCTTGACGCCCGCGGTGATGGCGGAGAGTTCGACGAAGCGGCCCTCGACGGCCTGGCTGATGACGTGGGCGAGGGTGGTCTTGCCGGTGCCGGGCGGGCCCCAGAGGATCACCGAGCTGGTGGCGGCCGGGCCCTTGGCGCCGGCGACCAGGCGGCGCAGCGGGGAGCCGTCGCGCAGCAGGCGGCGCTGGCCGGCGACCTCGTCCAGGGTGCGCGGGCGCATCCGTACGGCGAGCGGGGCGCGGCCGGGTTCCTTGGCCTGGCGTTCCTCGGCGGCGGCGGTGAAGAGGTCCGGTTCGTCCACGGGCGCAAGGGTATGCGAGGGCGCCGACGGCCAGGGTGGGTAGTTCGAATTTGAACCTGACCGCGTAGGCTGGGTGGCTTCCCCCGCTGTCGAAGGAGTGCCGCCATGTCCGTCCGCCGCCTGAACCACGCCGTGCTGTGGATACGCGACGTCGACCGCTCGGTCGCGTTCTACACCGACGTCTTCGGTTTCCGGGTCGACCACCTGATCGCGGGGCGGGCGGCGTTCCTGTCGGCGCCCGGCACGCTCAACGACCACGACCTGGGCCTCTTCGCGATCGGCGCGGACGCGCCCGGCCCGGAGCAGGGCCGGGTGGGCCTCTACCACCTGGCGTGGGAGGTCGGCACGCTGGGCGAGCTGGCCTCGCTGGGTGCCCGGCTGGCGGAGCTGGACGCCCTGGTCGGCTCCACCGACCACCTGGTGTCCAAGTCCTTCTACGCCAAGGACCCGGACGGCAACGAGTTCGAGGTGATGTGGCGGGTGCCGCGCGAGGACTGGCCGGCGGCGGACTCGGGTGCCCGCCCGGGCCCGCTCGACCTGGCGGCCGCCCTGGACCGCTGGGGCCCGGACCTGGCCACCGGCGCCGCGGCCGGCTCGGCGACCTGAGCGGTCAGCCCCGGAGCGTCGAGGCGTGGTCCGGGACGTACGTCTGGAGGTCCCGGGGCGGGCGGCGGTAGCCGGTCGGCCCGGGGCGGGGCGGCAGGCTGACCGCGGGCGGCTCGATCGCCTTGTAGGGCACGGTGGAGAGCAGGTGGGCGATCATGTTGATCCGGGACCGCCGCTTGTCGTCGCTCTCCACCACGTACCAGGGCGACCAGGGGGTGTCGGTGTGGGCGAACATCTCGTCCTTGGCCCGGGAGTACTCCTCCCAGCGGGTGATCGACTCGACGTCCATCGGGGAGAGCTTCCAGCGCCGCATCGGGTCCTCCAGGCGGTCCCGGAAGCGCTTCTCCTGCTCCTTGTCGCTCACCGAGAACCAGTACTTGCGCACCAGGATGCCCGCCTCGACGAGCATCTGCTCGAAGATCGGCGCCTGGTGCAGGAACAGCCGGTACTCCTCCTCGGTGCAGAAGCCCATCACGCGTTCCACACCGGCGCGGTTGTACCAGCTGCGGTCGAACAGGACGATCTCGCCGGCGGCCGGCAGGTGCTCGACGTAGCGCTGGAAGTACCACTGGCCGCGCTGGCGCTCGGTCGGGGCGGGCAGTGCGGCGATCCGGGCGAGGCGCGGATTGAGGTACTCGGTGACCCGTTTGATCGCGCCGCCCTTGCCGGCGGCGTCCCGGCCCTCGAAGACCACGACCAGCCGCACCCCTTCGGAGCGGACCCACTCCTGGAGGCGGACGAGCTCGTACTGGAGCCGCAGCAGCTCCTGCTCGTACGGTTTCTTCGCGAGCCTCTTCGCCACGGGTGCCCTCCGTTCGCCGGTGGGCACTCACGCTACGGCCGATCCGGCCCCCTTGCAGGGATTCGGCCGCCGACCGCAGGGTGGAGGGCACCGGCAGCCCCCTGCACCGCCGGTACCGCTCCCCCCGTGAAGCGCAGACTCTTCCGCAGCCCGGCCGCGCGGTCCAATTCCACGATCCATACCCTGTGGGCATGGACATCGACACCCGGCTGCTGCGGTCGTTCGCAGCGGTGTTCGAGGAAGGGCAGCTGACCGCCGCGGCGTCCCGGCTGGCCGTGTCGCAGCCGACGCTGACCAAGCAGATCCGGCTGCTGGAGAAGCAGCTGGAGGTACGGCTGTTCGAGCGGTCGCGGGCCGGGATGGCGCCCACCCCTGCCGCGCACGAGCTGGCCGCCCGGGTGCCGGCGCTGCTCGCCGGCTGGGCGGAGGCGCTGCGGGCGACCCGCGGTGCGGCCGGGCACCCGGACACGCTGCGGGTGGCCTTCGAGGGGGCGACGATCAACCTGGTGGGCCGGGCCACGGTGGAGGACTTCGGCCGCCGGATGCCCGGCTGGCAGGTGCGGCTGCGGCAGTTCAACGTCTTCGACTCCGCCGCCGCACTGGACTCCGGCGAGGTCGACCTGGCGCTCTGGCACGCCCCTCCGGAGGACGGCGACGACACGGCGGACGGCCGGTACGGCTGCGCCCCGCTCGGCCTGGACGAGCGGTGGGCGGTGCTCCCCGCGGGCCACCCGCTGGCCGGCCGGGCGGAGCTGGAGATGGCGGAGCTGCTGGACGAGGCCGTGGTGGCGGTACCGGCCGCGGCCGGCTTCTGGCGCGACCACTGGCTGGGGGCGGACGCCCGCGGCGGGCGCCCGGTGCGGGTGGGTGCGGTGGCGTACAGCCCGGACGAGTGGCTGACGGCGGTGGCCTGCGGCCAGGGCATCGGCTTCGCGCCTGCCTCGATCGGGGCACTGGTGGGGCGTCCGGACGTGGTGTTCAGGCCGGTGCGCGGCCTCGGGCCGAGCCGGGCGGGCCTCTACTGGCTGGCGGACCGGCCGGCGGGGCCGGCCGTCGAGGCCTTCGTGCGCAGCTGCCGGGAGACGGTGGCGGTGGGCGGCCGGGTGCGGCCGCCCGTGGGCCCGGGTGCGGATCAGACGCCGTCGAACGGGGCCGGGTAGCGGCAGAAGCCGCGCGGCGTGCCGTCGTAACCGGCCAGCGGCAGGGCGAGGAAGCAGTCGTCCTGCACCTCGTAGGGGCCGGTGATCTCGTGGCGGGAGGCCGGGATGAAGCCGAAGCGGGAGTAGTAGCCCGGGTCGCCGAGGACGACGACCATGCGCTCGCCGGCCTCCTCGGCGGCGTTCAGGGCGGCGCGCACCACCAGGGCGCCGATGCCCTTGCGCTGCCACTCCGGTGCGACGGCGACCGGGGCGAGTGCCAGCGCCCAGCCGTCGCCGACCTGAAGGCGGGTCAGCAGGGCGTGGGCGAGGACGAGTTCGTCCTCCACCGCGACGAGCGAGAAGTCCGGTATCCAGGCGGGGTCGCGGCGCAGCGCGTCGACGAGGTCGGCCTCGTCGGGGCCGGGGAACGCCGCCATGTGCACCCGCCGGGTGGCGGGAGCATCCGACGGGAGCTCGACTCTGGTACGGACGGCCATGTGGTGCACTCCTCTGTCGTCGCACGCCGTTGTGGACCGGCCCCGGTCGGTGCAGTGCACCGACCGGGGCCGTGACAGGGTAGCCGACCTGGGTCAGACCTTGGGCTCGGTCTCCGACTTGGGCTTGGCGTCGACGCCCGCCTCGCGCCGCTGCGCGGGGGTGATCGGGGTCGGCGCACCGGTCAGCGGGTCGCCGCCGGTGGACGTCTTCGGGAAGGCGATGACGTCCCGGATGGTGTCGTACCCGCCGAGGAGGGTGACGATGCGGTCCAGGCCGAAGGCGACACCGCCGTGCGGCGGCGGGCCGTAGTTGAAGGCGTCCAGCAGGAAGCCGAACTGCGAGGACGCCTCCTCCTCGGAGAGGCCGATCGCGTCGAAGGCGCGCTTCTGGACGTCCCGCTGGTGGATACGGATCGAACCGCCGCCCAGCTCGGAGCCGTTGAGCACCAGGTCGTAGGCGTTGGAGAGGGCGCTGCCCGGGTCGGTGTCGAAGCTCGCCAGCGACTCGGCGGTGGGCGCGGTGAAGGGGTGGTGCACCGCGTGCCAGCCCTGGAAGTTGCCCTTGTCGTCCTCGATGGGCTCGAACATCGGGAAGTCGACGACCCAGAGGAAGGCCCACTGCGACTCGTCGATCAGGTTGCAGCGGCGGCCGATCTCCAGGCGGGCGGCACCGAGCAGCTCCTGGGAGGGGGCCTTCTTGCCGGCCGCGAAGAACACCGCGTCGCCGGGCTTGGCGCCGGCGGCGGCGGCCAGGCCGGCCAGGTGCTCCTCGGAGAGGTTCTTGGCGACCGGGCCGCGCAGCTCGCCGGTCTCGGCGTCGACGAGGACGTAGGCGAGGCCGCGGGCGCCGCGGGCCTTGGCCCAGTCCTGCCAGGCGTCGAGCTGCTTGCGGGGCTGCGAGGCGCCGCCGGGCATGACGACCGCACCGACGTACGGGGCCTGGAACACGCGGAACTCGGTGCCGGCGAAGTACTCGGTGAGGTCGGTCAGCTCCTGGCCGAAGCGGACGTCCGGCTTGTCGGAGCCGTAGCGGGCCATCGCGTCCGCGTAGGTCATCCGCGGCAGCGGGTTGGGCACCTCGTAGCCGTGCACCTCGCGCCAGATCGCGCCGATGACCTTCTCGCCGAGGGCCAGGACGTCCTCCTGGTCGACGAAGGAGGCCTCGATGTCGAGCTGGGTGAACTCCGGCTGGCGGTCGGCGCGGAAGTCCTCGTCGCGGAAGCAGCGGGCGATCTGGTAGTAGCGCTCCATGCCGGCCACCATCAGCAGTTGCTTGAACAGCTGGGGCGACTGCGGCAGGGCGTACCAGTGGCCGGGCTGCAGGCGGACGGGGACGAGGAAGTCGCGGGCGCCCTCGGGGGTGGAGCGGGTGAGGTACGGCGTCTCGATGTCGAGGTAGTCGTTCTCCTCCATCACCCGGCGGATGATGTTGTTGACCTTGGAGCGCAGGCGCAGCGCGCGGGCCGGGCCCTCGCGGCGGAGGTCCAGGTAGCGGTAGCGCAGGCGGACCTCCTCGTTGACCGTGCCGGGCTCGTACTCGGCGACCGGGAACGGGACGGGGGCGGCCTCGGAGAGCACCTCGATCGCGTTGACGACGACCTCGACGGCACCGGTGGCGATGTCGGGGTTCTCGTTGCCCTCGGGGCGCACGCGGACCTCGCCGACGACCTTGACGCAGTACTCGGCGCGCAGGCCGTGCACCGAGTCCAGGTCGCGGACGACGATCTGCACGGTGCCGGAGGCGTCGCGCAGGTCGATGAACGCCACACCGCCGTGGTCGCGGCGGCGGGCGACCCAGCCGGCCAGGGTGACGGTCGTTCCGGCGTGCTCCGCGCGGAGCGTGCCCGCGTCGTGCGTGCGGATCACAGCTGCTTCTCCTTCAGGGTGGATACGAGTGCTTCGAGTTCGACGGGGTTCTGCTCGCCGGTGGTCATGTCCTTGAGCTGGACGACCCCGGCGGCGAGATCTCGGTCCCCGGCGACCAGGGCGAAGCGGGCGCCGGAACGGTCGGCGGACTTCATGGCGTTCTTGATGCTCTTGACGCCGAAGGCGAGGTCGGTGGCGACACCGGCCCGGCGCAGCTCGACCACCTTGGCGAAGAGGACGTTCTTGGCCTCCTCGCCGAGCGCGACGGCGTAGACGGCGGTGGGCGCGGGCAGGTCGAGGACGACGCCCTCGGCCTCCAGGGCCAGGTAGGTGCGGTCCACCCCGAGGGCCCAGCCGACGGACGGCAGCGCGGGGCCGCCGATCATCTCGGACAGGCCGTCGTAGCGGCCGCCGCCGCCGATCGCGGACTGCGCACCGAGGCCGTTGTGCACGAACTCGAAGGTGGTGCGGGTGTAGTAGTCCAGGCCGCGGACGAGCTTGGGGTCGTCGGTGAAGGCCACGCCGTTGGCGGTGAGCAGCTCGCGGACCCTCTCGTCGTACGCCTTGCAGTCCTCGCAGAGGTAGTCGCGCAGCATCGGCGCGCCGCCGAGCTGGGCCTGCACCGACTCGCGCTTGTCGTCGAGGACGCGCAGCGGGTTGATCTCCGCGCGGCGGCGGGTGTCCTCGTCGAGGTCGAGGCCGGCCAGGAACTCGACCAGGGCGGCGCGGTAGACCGGGCGGCACTGCTTGTCGCCGAGGCTGTTGAGCAACAGCGTGTAGTCGCTCAGGCCGAGCGAGCGGAAGGCGTCGTCGGCCAGGACGATCAGCTCGGCGTCGAGCGCCGGGTCCTCCGCGCCGATCGCCTCGGCGCCGACCTGGGCGAACTGACGGTAGCGTCCCTTCTGGGCGCGCTCGTAGCGGTAGTACGAGCCCGAGTACCAGAGCTTGACCGGCAGGTTGCCCTGCTTGTGCAGGTTGGCCTGGAGGGCGGCGCGCAGCACCGAGGCGGTGCCCTCGGGGCGCAGGGCGAGCTCGTCGCCGCCCTTGGTGGTGAGGTTGTACATCTCCTTGGTGACGATGTCGGTGGACTCGCCGACGCCGCGGGAGAAGAGCTTCACATCCTCGAAGACCGGGGTCTCGACGTAGCCGTACCCGGCCAGGCGGGCCGGCGCGGCCAGGCGCTCGCGGATCGCCAGGAAGGTCGCGGAGCTCGGGGGCAGCAGGTCGTAGGTGCCCTTGGGGGCGGAGAAGGTGCTCAACGTCTCTTCCGTCACATTCCTCGTCGCGGGTGGGCCGGAGCATCCAGCGCACCGGCCGCCTGCAGGAGGTACGGGTTGGTGGCGCGCTCACGGCCGATGGTGGTCTGGGAGCCGTGGCCGGAGAGGACCACGGTCTCGTCGTCGAGGGGCAGGCACACCCGGGCCAGCGATTCCATGATCGCCTTGCTGTCCCCGCCCGGGAGGTCCGTACGCCCGATGGAGCCGGCGAACAGCAGGTCGCCCGAGAACAGGACCGGCGGGATCTGGTCCGACGAGGGCGTCCGGAAGGTCACCGACCCCCTGGTATGGCCCGGCGCGTGGTCGACGGTGAGTTCCAGGCCGGCCAGCTCCAGCACGCTGCCGTCGGTGAGCTCGCGGACGTCGTCCGGCTCGCCGACGGTGATCGAGCCCATGATCTGCTGCCCGAGGGAGCGGCCCAGGCCGCGGCCCGGGTCCTTCATCATGTAGCGGTCCTCGGGGTGGATCCAGGCCGGGACGCCGCGGGCGCCGCAGACCGGCACCACGGAGGCGATGTGGTCGATGTGGCCGTGGGTGAGGAGCACGGCGACCGGCTTCAGCCGGTGCTCGCGGATGAGTTCCTCGACGCCCTGCGCGGCCTCGTGGCCCGGATCGACGATCACGCACTCCTCGCCGGCGGCCGGCGCGACCAGGTAGCAGTTGGTGCCCCAGGCTCCGGCGGGAAATCCGGCGACGAACACGCTAGTCCTTATGTCGGGAGGGAGGCGGGCCCGTGATGTCACCGCCCGGTCACACCGCAGCCTACCGGCGGCACGGCACCGGGAGCGAACCAGATAGGCCCCGCCATGCCCGACGGCGGCGGCGTTTGATCTCGTACTTACGCTCTGGGTCCTTACACTTGGCCGCCTGCGGATGCGATGATCCGCACCGGAACCCCCCAACCCCCGCATCAGCACTCAGGAGACACGGCCGGTGGTCAGCAGCGAACAGCGGCGGCGGCAGCTCGCCCGCGAGAAGTACGAGCGCCAGATGGAGCGGCGTGCCGAGGCACAGCGGCAGGCGCGCAAGCGCAACCTGCTGGTCGGCGCCGCCGTGGCCGTCCTGGTGGTCGGCGTCGCCGGTGCGACCTGGGCGCTGAGCGGCTCGGAGGAGAAGCAGGACCCGGCCGCGGCCCCGACGCCGACCGCGGCGGCCACCCCGGTCAAGGGCTGCACCACCCCGGCGCCCGGCTCGCCGAACGGCAAGCAGTTCAAGGCCGAGCCGGCCATGGCGGTGGACACCAAGGCCAACTACACGATGTCGCTGGACACCAGCTGCGGCAAGATCACCATCGCGCTGGACGCCGCCAAGGCCCCGCACACGGTGAACTCCTTCGCGTTCCTGTCCAACGAGAAGTACTTCGACCACACCAAGTGCCACCGCCTCACCACCGAGGGCATCTACGTGCTGCAGTGCGGCGACCCGACCGGCACCGGTTCGGGCGGCCCGGGCTACCAGTTCGCGGACGAGAACCTGACCGGCGCGACCTACCCGGCGGGCACGGTGGCCATGGCCAACGCCGGCCCGGGCACCAACGGCAGCCAGTTCTTCCTGGTCTACAAGGACACCCAGCTCCCGCCGAACTACACCCCGTTCGGCAAGGTGACGGGCGGCCTCGACGTCGTGCAGAACATCGCCGCGGGCGGTGTCCAGGGCGGCGGCGGCGACGGCGCGCCGGTGGCCGACATGGTGCTCAACTCGGTGACCACCGCGAAGGGTTGATCCACGCGGGCGTGCGCCCCGGCCGGCCGGCGGCCGCCGGGGCGCACGCTTCCCGGGAAATCACCCGGCCCGGATGCGGACAGCACCGACGCTGGTCGCCTATGTTGCTGTTGTATAGGGTGCCCTGACCGTCGGCCGTCACCCTCGGCAGCACTCGGCGGCAGGACGGCGGACTCCATCGGTCCGCCGCACATTCAACTGTGGACGACGTCCCTCGCCGCCGCGGCGGGCGGGCGTCATTGGAGGAGGCGCTGTGAGCAGCGACCCGTGGGGCCGTGTCGACGAGCAGGGGACCGTGTACGTCAGGACCGCCGAGGGCGAACGCGTCGTCGGTTCCTGGCAGGCGGGCTCCCCGGAGGAGGCCCTCGCGTACTTCGAGCGCAAGTACCAGGGGCTGGAGGCCGAGATCGGCCTGCTGGAGCACCGCGTCCGCAAGACCGACCTGGCCGCCAAGGAGGCACAGGTCGCCCTCGACCACCTCAAGGCCCAGGTGGCCGAGGCGCACGCGGTCGGCGACCTGGACGCGCTGGCGAAGCGCCTCGACACGCTGAGCGGCGAGATCGAGACCCGGCAGAGCGAGCGGCGCGCCGCCCGCGCCAAGGCCCAGGAGGAGGCGCGGTCCTCCAAGGAGGCGCTGGTCGCCGAGGCCGAGCAGCTGGCCGAGTCCACCCAGTGGCGGGAGGCCGGCGACCGGCTGCGCGCCCTGGTGGAGACCTGGAAGGGCCTGCCGCGGCTGGACCGCAAGAGCGACGACGAGCTGTGGCACCGCTTCTCGCACGCCCGCTCGGTGTTCTCCAAGCACCGCAAGGCGCACTTCGCGGCGCTCGACAGCGAGCGCGAGCACGCCCGGGCGGCGAAGGAGAAGCTGGTCGCCGAGGCCGAGGCGCTGTCCGACTCGACCGAGTGGGGCGAGACCGCGGCCCGCTACCGCGACCTGATGGCGCAGTGGAAGGCCGCCGGGCGCGCGCAGAGGGATGCCGAGGAGGAGCTGTGGGCGCGGTTCCGCGGCGCCCAGGACGTGTTCTTCCAGGCCCGGTCCTCCGCGTTCAGCGAGCGGGACGCCGAGCAGGGCGAGAACCAGAAGCTCAAGGAGGCGCTGCTGCTGGAGGCCGAGGCGATCCTGCCGATCACCGACCTCAAGGCGGCCAAGGCGGCGCTGCGCGACGTCAACGAGCGGTGGGAGGCGATCGGCCACGTGCCGCGTGCCGCCCGCGGCCAGCTGGACGGTCGGCTGAACGCGGTGGAGCGGGCGATCCGCGAAGCCGAGGACGCCGAGTGGAAGCGCACCAACCCGGAGGCGAAGGCCCGTGCGGCCGGCATGACCGGGCTGCTGCAGCAGGCCGTGGACAAGCTGCAGGCCGACCTGGACAAGGCGCGTGCGGCCGGCAATGCGAGCCGGGTCGCCAAGCTGGAGTCCGAGCTGGCCGGCCGTCAGGCCCTGCTGGAGCAGGCGCAGAAGAGCCTGGAGGAGTTCGGCGGCTGACGCCCCGCTCCCCCGCGCACACACGGAGGGCCCCCGCCGCGGCGGGGGCCCTCCGTGTGTGTCCGTCGGCGGGCGGCGGGCCACCGCCGCCGGGTCACAGCGGCCAGGTGCGGGCGTGCGCCCAGTCGGCGAAACCCTGCCAGCCGACGTCGGGGTGGTCGCGGCGCAGCGCGGCGGTGTCGATGTCCAGGCCGGTCTCGGTGAAGTAGCGGAACATCGCGGCGAGGTCGGCGGAGTAGGCCTCGATCTCGGCGAGCGGGAGGCGGCGGAAGCCGATCGGCCTGCCGGTGGCGGAGCCGAGCACCTCGGCGATCTCGGGACAGGTGAGGGCGTCGGAGGCGATGTCGATCCGCCGGCCGGCGAACTCGGCGGGGCGGGTGATCGCGAGGGCTGCGAAGGCGCCGATGTCGCGGGCGGGGACGAGTGCGAGCGGGCGCTCGGGCGGCATGGGGAGCACGAAGCTGCCCTCGCGCAACCCCTGCAGGGTCCACTCGCCCGCGTAGTTCTCCATGAAGGCGGCCGGGCCGAGGACGGTCCAGGGCACGCCGAGTCCGGCGAGGCGTCGCTCGATCAGGTACTTGCTGTCGAAGTGCGGGATGCCGGTGTCGCGGTCGGCGTGCGCAGCCGAGGTGAAGACGATGTGGCCGACCCGGGCGTCGGCGGCGGCCTCGACCAGGGCGGTGCCCTGGCGGACCTCGGTGCCGAGGTCGGTGCCGAAGGGCGTCGACATGGCGAAGAGGGCGCCGGCGCCGGCGAGGGCGGCGTCCAGGGACTCCCGGTCGTCGAAGTCGGCGGCCACCACCTGGGCACCGGCGGCCCTGAGGGCGCGAGCTGCGGCCGAGTCGGGGGTGCGGGTGAGGGCGCGGACGGACAGGCCGTGCGCGAGGAGGGCGTCGACGACGGCGGCGCCCTGGGTACCGGTGGCTCCGGCCACCGCAACATATGATGTCTGCGTCACGCAGACACTGTAGGACAAGTTCTCTGCGCCGCGCAGATATTTATTCGGGAGGATGCCATGCCGCCGCACGACCTCGAAGCCGACTCCCGCCGCTACCTCGCCTCGTACGCACTGTTCAACCAGGCGGTGGCGGACCGGCTCGGGCTGCACCCCACCGACGTGCAGTGCCTCAACCTGCTCGGCCTGGAAGAGGGCCCGCTCACCACCGGCCGGATCGCCGAACTGACCGGTCTCACCAGCGGCTCGGCCACCCGCCTGGTGGACCGGCTGGAACGGGCCGGCTACGTCACCCGGCGGCGCGACGAGGAGGACCGCCGCCGGGTGCTGGTCGAACCGGTACCCGCGGCGGCGATCCGCCTCGGCGAACTCTGGGGCGAGCTCGGCGAGGGCTGGGCGGCCATGCTGGCCGAGTACAGCGAGGAGGAACTCGCCTTCCTCGCCCGCCACATGCGCCGCACCACCGAACTCGCCGAACGCCAGATCCAGCGCCTGCGCGAGGGCGGGTGAACGGCAGGGGCGCGGGGAACCGTTCCCCGCGCCCCTGAATGGTCTGCCCCGGCTACTTCTTCGCCGAGGTCACCCGGTAGACGTCGTACACGCCCTCGACGCCGCGGACGGCCTTCAGGACGTGGCCGAGGTGCTTCGGGTCGCCCATCTCGAAGGTGAAGCGGCTCATCGCCACCCGGTCGCGGGAGGTCTGCACCGCCGCCGACAGGATGTTGACGTGCTGGTCGGAGAGCACCCGGGTGACGTCCGACAGCAGGCGGGAGCGGTCCAGCGCCTCGACCTGGATGGCCACCAGGAAGACCGAGGACTGGGTGGCCGCCCACTCGACCTCGATCATCCGCTCCGGCTGCTGGGACAGCGCCTCGACGTTGACGCAGTCCGAGCGGTGGATGGAGACGCCGTTGCCGCGGGTCACGAAGCCCACGATCGGGTCGCCCGGCACCGGCGTGCAGCAGCGCGCCAGCTTCACCCAGAGGTCGTCGACGCCCTTGACGATCACACCCGGGTCGCCCTTGGCGCGGCGGCGCAGCGTGCGGCTCTGGTGGGTCGGGGTGGCCGTCTCGGCGAGGTCCTCGGTCGCACCCTCCTCGCCGCCGAGCGCCTGCACCAGCTTCTGCACGATGGACTGCGCGGCGACGTGGCCCTCGCCGATGGCGGCGTAGAGCGAGGAGATGTCGGGGTAGCGCATCTCGTGCGCGAGGGTGACCAGGGAGTCGCCGGTGAGGATGCGCTGGATCGGCAGGCCCTGCTTGCGCATCGCCCGGGCGATGGCCTCCTTGCCGTGCTCGATGGCCTCCTCGCGGCGCTCCTTGGAGAACCAGGCGCGGATCTTGTTGCGGGCACGCGGCGACTTGACGAAGGTGAGCCAGTCCCGGGAGGGGCCGGCGTTCTCCGCCTTGGAGGTGAAGACCTCGACGGTGTCGCCGTTCTCGAGCTCGGACTCCAGCGGCACCAGGCGGCCGTTGACCCGGGCGCCGATGCAGCGGTAGCCGACCTCGGTGTGCACCGCGAAGGCGAAGTCCACCGGGGTGGCCTTCGCTGGCAGCGCTATCACGTCACCCTTGGGGGTGAAGACGAAGACCTCGTTGCTGGAGAGGTCGAAGCGCAGCGACTCGAGGAACTCGCTCGGGTCCTCGGTCTCCTTCTGCCAGTCCAGCAGCTGCCGCAGCCAGGCCATCTCGTTGACGGCGTCGGCCTTGTCGTGCTTGCGGGCGTGCACCGGGGTGTCGGTGCGGACCTTGGAGGCGCCGGCCACCGCGCGCTGCTTGTACTTCCAGTGCGCGGCGATGCCGTACTCGGCGCGGCGGTGCATGTCGAAGGTGCGGATCTGCAGCTCGACCGGCTTGCCGCCGGGCCCGATGACCGTCGTGTGCAGCGACTGGTACATGTTGAACTTGGGCATCGCGATGTAGTCCTTGAACCGCCCCGGCACCGGGTTCCACCGCGCGTGGATGGTGCCCAGCGCCGCGTAACAGTCGCGGACGGTGTCGACCAGGACCCGGATGCCCACCAGGTCGTAGATCTCGGCGAAGTCGCGGCCCCGCACGATCATCTTCTGGTAGACCGAGTAGTAGTGCTTCGGCCGACCGGTGACCTGCGCCTGGATGCGGGCGCCGCGCAGGTCGCCCTGCACCTGGTCGATGACGGTGGCCAGGTACTCGTCGCGCTTGGGCGCGCGCTCGGCGACCAGGCGGACGATCTCGTCGTACATCTTGGGGTAGAGGATCGCGAAGGCGAGGTCCTCCAGCTCCCACTTGATGGTGTTCATGCCCAGCCGGTGCGCCAGCGGGGCGTAGATCTCCAGCGTCTCGCGGGCCTTCTTCTCCTGCTTCTCCCGCTTGAGGTAGCGCATGGTGCGCATGTTGTGCAGGCGGTCGGCGAGCTTGATCACCAGGACGCGCGGGTCCTTGGCCATCGCCACGACCATCTTGCGGACGGTCTCGGCCTGCGCGGCCTCGCCGAACTTGACCCGGTCCAGCTTGGTCACGCCGTCGACCAGCAGGGCCACCGAGTCGCCGAAGTCGCGGCGCAGCGTCTCCAGGCCGTAGTCGGTGTCCTCGACGGTGTCGTGCAGCAGACCCGCCATCAGCGTGGGGGCGTCCATGCCGAGCTCGGCGAGGATGGTCGCCACCGCCAGCGGGTGGGTGATGTACGGGTCGCCGCTCTTGCGCTTCTGCCCGCGGTGCCACTTCTCGGCGACCGCGTACGCCTTCTCGATCTCCTTGAGCAGGACCGGGTCGGCCTTCGGGTCGTTGGCCCGGATGGTGCGGAACAACGGCTCCAGGACGGGGTTGACCGCAGTGCTGCGCTGGCCGCCGAGGCGGGCGAGACGGGCCCGCATGCCGCCGGGGGACGGCCGGTGGGCGGCGGGCGGCGGCGCGGGGCGCGCCGGTCCGGCCCCGGAGGGCGTCGGACGGCTCTCGGGGGCAGCGGCCTCCGCGGTGGGCACAACCTCGTCGGGCAAGGACACTCCTCGGGGGCGCACGGCCTCCCCCTCGTTCGGGCGGTCGCGCCATCGGTCGCACCCGTCGGTCGTACAACCGGGAGGGGATGAATCTTCATGGTACCGAGAGTGCGGCCCCGTCGGTCGGCCGCCCGGCGCAGAAGGGCCGTGGGCAGACCGCCGGGGGCGCACAGGGCACCCCCGCCCCGCCCCGAGCCGAAGCGCCGCCGGTGCCGAAAGCGAGCGGGCGACACCCGCCCCGAGCCGAAGGGCCCGCCGGTGCCGAAAGCGAGGAGCGCGGGAGCGCAGCGACGGAGCGACGAGCGTCGGCGCCGGGTCAAGAGGGCCCGGAGGCGAGCGGGCGACGATCAGCGCGACGAGTGTCGGCGCCGGGTCAAGAGGGCCCGGAGGCGAGCGGGCGAAAATGCAGTCAGACGGTGACCAGGGCCTCCAGCGGTGCCCCGGCGAGGTGGGGGGCGAGACGTGCGCGGCCGTCCAGGAAGCCGAGCTCCATCAGGACGACCACGCCGGCGAGCTGCGCGCCGGCCTCGCGGACGAGGTCCAGCGAGGCGCCGAGGGTGCCGCCGGTGGCCAGCACGTCGTCGACCACCAGGACCCGCTCGCCGGCGGCGAAGGCGTCGCACTGGACCTCGAGCGTGGCGGAGCCGTACTCGAGGTCGTAGGAGCGGGCGAAGACGTCGCCGGGCAGCTTGCCCTTCTTGCGGATCGGCACGAAGCCGAGACCGGCGGCGACGGCCGCCGGGGCCGCCAGGACGAAGCCGCGGGCCTCCAGGCCGACCACCTTGGTCGCCCCGAGCTCGGCCGCGCGGGCGGCGAGCGCCCCGGTCAGCGCGCCGAACGCCTCGGCGTCGGCGAGCAGCGGCGCGATGTCCTTGAACAGCACGCCGGGCTTCGGGTAGTCCGGGACGTCCCTGATCCGGCTGGTGAGCAGCTCGGCGAGGGCGGGGTCGGGGGAGGTCACGTGGGTTCCTTCGGGTCTGCGGGCCG